>VBLA01000255.1:0-11631 GCA_005879245.1 Deltaproteobacteria bacterium | reverse complement strand
CTCGCCGAGCTCCTTCTGGATCGCCTTCAGCTGCTGCCGGAGGTAGAATTCCTTCTGGTTCTTGCTGAGCTCGGACTGGACCTGTGACTGGATCTTGTGCCCGAGCTCGAGGAGCTCGATCTCGCGGTTGAGGATCGTGGAGAGCTTCTCCAGCCGGGCGCGCACGTCGAGCGTCGAGAGGAGATCCTGCTTCTCCTCCAGTGCGATGTTGAGGTTGGAGGCGATCAAGTCGGTCACCTTGCTCGGGTCCTTGATGTTCATCACGACCACCTGCAGCTCATCGGGCAGGTAGGGAATCATGGACACGAACCTGGCGAACTGGTTCACCATGTGCGCCTGGATCGCCTCCAGGTCCTTGGACGGAACGAAGACGTCCTGCAGGTGCCGGACCTCGGCCTTCAGGAACACCTCGCGCTGGGTGTAGCGAGTGACCTCGATGCGCTTGAGACCCTGAACGAGGATGCGGACGCTCCCGTCCGGGTACTTGAGCATCTTGAGGATCCGGCCCGCCGTGCCGCGCGAGTAGAGCCCCTCCGGATCGGGCGCCTCCTCCTCGGGGTTCTTCTGCGCCATCAATCCGAGCATGCGATCGCCCTGCAAGCAGCTCTCGACGAGCTTCAGCGAGGCGCCCCGGGAGATGAGCAGCGGCACGATCGCGGACGGGAAGATGACGACACCGCGGAGCGGGAGGATCGGGAGCTCCGAGGGCACGGCCACTCCGCTGATGTCCTCGTCGAACCCGAAGAAGCGCTGCTGGGGGTCGGTCTCGGATTCCGGCGGCTGCTCTCGAGGGTCTTCGGCCATGCCCTAGTCCTCCACCCAGACGATCACGCGCTGCACCCGCACGCGCCCGCGACCGGCGCGCGCTCCACAGGGGCAGGCGTCCTGATCATGTTGTCTTCGAGCTCGAACACGTCCACCGAGAGCCACCATGCGCGCCGAGGGCCAGCCGAGAACCACCCCTCACCTTGCCGAGCGGCTCTTGAGGGTCTGCGAGCCTGCCGCGTCTGGCACAGCACGCAGCCCTCGGTCGTGGCGAAGGATGGACATCCGCGCGGCTCCCGCCCGGCGCTGTCGTGAGCGGAACTGTAACGCAGGGGTGGTATCCGCACAAGGCGTCGTGCGGGGGTGCGCGCCCTGCATCGCCTCGACACTCGTTGTCGAAGCGGCTAGCATTCGTCCGCACATGCGGCCCGAGAAGCTCTTCACCCTCGAGGAGGCGAACGCCACCCTTCCGCGGCTTCGGATTTTGATGGAGCGCCTGCAGCGCAGTGCACTCCGCCTCCACGAGGAGCTGCGGGGCCTGGCCGCCGAGAGCGAGACCGACCTTGCGGCGGTCTCCACCGAGGAGCTCTTGCGCCAGCGCCCGGCGGCGCGCGCCCTGGCCGAGGAGCTCGAGTCGGTCGTCGACGAGATCCAGACGGGCAATGTCGTGCTCAAGGACATTCAGCTCGGTCTGATCGACTTTCCGAGCGAGCGCGACGGCGAGGTGGTCTATCTGTGCTGGCAGTTCGGTGAGCCGGAAGTGGCGTTCTGGCACCGCATCGAGGACGGCTTCGCCGGCCGTCAGGCGCTGCCCGGATCGACCGGCCCGCGTTACCTCCAGTGACCGCCCTCCTCCGTCTCTGCTACCTCCTCGCCCTGAGCGTGTGGATCGGCGAGGTCGTCTTCTTCTCCTTCGTCGCGGCGCCGGCGATCTTCAGCGTGCTCGGCCCGGCACCCGCCGGGGAGTTGGTGAGCGCGATCTTCCCCCGCTACTACACGATCGGCATCGGCGCGGCCACGGTGACACTCGTGAGCGCGGTCGGGCTCGGACGACGGGCGGCGCTGCCGAGGCTCTGGACGGCGACGGCCGTGGTCGTGGCGCTCGGGCTCGTGGCGACCGTCATCGCCGGCACGGTCGTTCATCCGCGGGCGCAGCGCCTCCGCGCCGCCGCGCACGCGGCCGGGCAGGCGCCGTCGGACAGCGAGCCCTTTCAGCGCGCGCACCGCCTCGCCGTCGGCCTGAACGCGGCTGCGCTCCTCGCGGCGGTCATGGGGCTCGGGCTGTCGGCTGCCGCTCTACACGAATAGGACGAATAGGCCAGACCACATGCCGGCGCCCTATCGTGGCGTCCTTCTCGATCTCTTCGGGACGCTGATCACCTTCGAGCCGGGTCGTTTGCCCGAAATGCAGGTGGGCAGCGAACGCATCCGCACCACGGTTGCGGGCCTGGCGGGCCCGCTCGCCACGTGGGCGCCCGGCACGACGCCCGAAGGGTTTCTTCAGGCACTCGTCGCGGTGAGCGACGAGATGGCACGGGGGCGGACGTCCGATCACGTCGAGCTGCCGTCGCGGGAAAGGTTCCGGCGCGCCCTCGAGCGAGTCGGATGCGACGACACGCGGCTGGCCGAGGCGGCGGTTCATCTCTCGCGCGCCCACATGGCGCTGATCGCCACCGCGACGATCCTTCCCGACGAGCACCGTGCACTGCTCGAGGCGCTCCGCCCGCGCTACCGGCTCGGCTTGGTCAGCAACTTCGACGACACTGCCACCGGACTCGGGGCCGACGAGGTACTCTTCGTGGGCGACACCTTCGCCGAGGACGTCCTCGGTGCGCGCGCCGCCGGGGTCGACGCGGCGTGGATCGACGCCCGGGGCGGGGGCGTGCCCGATGGGGCCACGCCGCCCCGCTTCCGCCTGCGGGGTCTCTGCGAGCTCGCGCCACTGCTGGTCACACCGTGAGGCAGGGGACGCGTGCCCGCCTCCGCGTCCAGATCGCCGTCGCGGGCGGCGGCCAGTGCAGCCAGCGGACCGCTCGACTGGCGCGCGCGGTGGGCGCCGAGGTCGCAGCCGCTGGCGCCGTGCTCGTGTGCGGCGGCCTGGGGGGCGTCATGGAAGCGGCCGCGCGGGGCGCCGCCGCGGCGGGCGGCTCGGTCGTCGGCCTCATCCCGGGTTACGACCCCGCGCGCGCCAACCGCCATCTGTCGATCGTCATCCCGACCGGGATGGGTCACGCGCGGAACGTGCTCGTCGCGGCCGCCGGCGATGCCCTCATCGCGCTCCCCGGCGAGCACGGGACGCTCGCCGAGATCGCGCTGGCATGTGCGATCGGCCGCCCGGTTGTGGTGCTCGGCGGCTGGCGGATGGTCCCAGGCGTCGTGCACGCACGCACCGCCGACGAAGCCGTACGCTGCGCGCTCCTCCTGGTGCAGCGCCCACGAAAGGTCAGCTCGCGGAGGAGGCCCACCCGGGGGGGTAGAGCCAGGGTAGAGCGGGGCTAGAGCCGGCGGGGAGACCCGGTGCCGGTGCCGCCGCGCCGCAGGCGCTTTCGGAGGAGGGGGATGGTGTTGATCTTGAGGGGGCGGAGAAGGTCCCAGTAGATGCCGCGCGGTCGCGGATGAGCGGGACGCGTCGCGATCACCTCGCTCGGGGTGACGAGGAAGTCCACCGGGAGATCGTGCGGCAGCATGGTGATCCGCTCGGCAACCACCTGGAGCGGGTGCACGGTGGTGAGGATGGGCGTCGACTCCCGGACCTTCCCTTCCTCGCGCAGGAGTCCGTACTCCAGGTCGCAATAGCCGCCACCCTTCCCGAGCCGCGCCCCGTCACGCCCGACGGCGACCGAGCCGCAGACGACGAGATCGACGGGCCGCATCTCGCGGGGCGACACCGCACGGCCATGGCGGCACGCGCCGGCAATGCTCGCGGCGAGCAACGCTCTCTTCCCGAGCCGCTGCGGATCGATCTCGACGAAGCACTTCTCCATGCGTAGCCGCGGCACGGCCATGTAGAGGATCTTGCCCTCGGAGAGCGCGAGCCGGCGCACGGGGAGCTGCGGCGCGTCGGGATTGACCTTGACGACCAGCGCCCGACGCCACACTGCCATCTCACGCAGGAGCTGCGCTGCTCGTTCGGCGCCAGCGAAGTTCGGAATCCGCCCGAGCGCGCCGGGGAACCGCGCCACACCTTCACGCTGGAACGTCTGCCAGACTTTCTGGCGGATCTCCGACTTCGTCATCGCGAGCCGGGCGGGCGCGACCTGGCCGGACGCTACTATAGGGTCCACGGGGAGTCAATTGCGGAATGGTGTCGGGCTCGTCTACCCGACCGCGACCGTGTGCGTCAAAGTGCGTCTCGGGCGAGACGGCGGGCGAAGACGAGGAAGCCCGTGTGCGCGACCATCCGGTGCGTCGGTCGAACGCTCCGGTCGCGGACGTGCCAGAAGCGGACGAGCGTCTCGAGGGTCTCGACGCAGCCGAATCCGCCGTGTGCGCGGAGGCCGTCGACGAGCTCCTTCACCTGGAGCACGGTCGGCAAGAAGCTGGTCAGGACGGCACCGGGACGGAGGGCGGGCGCGGCGACCGGGAGAAAGCGCCACGGTTCGGCGAGATCGATCACCAGACGGTCGACGTCGCGCTCGAGGAGCCCCTCGAAGGCGTCCGCCGTGCGGAGCGTCCAGTTGGCGGCCTCGCCGTGGTACCGCGTCACGTTCTCGGACGCCATCTGTGCGAAATCGAGGCGGACCTCGTAGGAGACCAGCCGGCCCGTCGGTCCAACGGCCCGCAGCAGCGCGATGGTGAGGGCGCCCGGCCCCGTACCCACCTCGACGACGTGGTCCCCGGGTCCGATGTGCCCCCAGAGCAGGATCGGTCCCACGTCCTTGGGATAGATCGGCTGTGCGCGCCGGGGCAGGTTCGGGATGAGCTGGGCGTAGGTCGGACGGAGCACGATGAGGGGGTCGCCGCCTGCCGTCTCCACGACGCTACCCTCGGGCAGCCCGATCAGCGCATCGCAGGCCAGGGCGTTGCCGCGGATCGACATGCGCCCGCCCTGCCGGAGCACACGGAGGTAGGTTCGCTCCTTGCGATCGATGAGCACGACGGGCTCTCGATCGCGGAGGAGACCTCGCGCGCCGGCTTCGTCCCCGGCGCTCACGCCGGGGCAGCCGCACCCGGGGGCGAGCGCCTTGCCTCCACCTGCCGGACCAGGCGGCAGAAGCTGCAGAGCGTCCCGTAGGCCGGCATGCCGCACTGCCCGCACACCTGCGGCTCCTCGTTCTCCACCGCGGCGAAGGCCGGCTGGCCACTGCGGAAGAACTCCTGCACGAACGCCTGCTTCGTGCCGGGGCTCGCGTGCTCGAGACGGTTGAGCACGTCCTTGTAGAGGAGCTGCGTCGCCCCGACGGCGTTGGGGCATTCCTCGACGATGTAGTCGATGCCACGCATGAAAGCGTAGACCGCCGTCTCGTACTCGCTGATCAGATAGAGTGGCTTCACCTTTCGCACGAACTTGGGATGGGTCGCGGGCAGCACGGGCCGCTGCCGCGCAAGGTGGTCGCGTTGCCAGCGGAGAACGTTGCCCATGAGCCGAGCCGCCTCGTCGTCCAGATTGTGACCGGTCACGAGGACTTCGAAGCCTCCCGCCAGCGCCGCGGTGTCGAAGAAGTGCCGCTTCATCGTCCCGCAGGCGCTGCACGGTACCCGGCGGGTCGCCGCCGCGACGTCCGGAATGGCCAGGCCGGGGCCCTCCTCCTCGAGGGTGACGACGCGAAGCTCGAGCTCGCGCTGCTCGGCGAACTTGAGCGCCTTCTCGTGCGAGCGGGCGGAGTAAGCTCCGATGCCGAGCCCGAGGTAGAGCCCGGTCGTCGCGTAGCCGCACTCCGCCAGCACGTCCCAGAGCGCCAGGCTGTCCTTGCCGCCCGAGACCGCGACGAGGAGGCGTTCGTCGTGGGTGAACATCCGTTCCGCGGCGATCGCGCGCTCGACCTGCCGCCGGAAGTAGAAGAGGTAGCAGGGCCGGCAGAATCCAGCGTTGTGCGCACGCAACTCGACCTCGGCTTTGGCCCGGCAGCGGGTGCACTTCATCCGGTGCCTCCCGAGATCACGGCGCGGATCTCCACCTCGTCGACATCCTCGAGCACCTCGCCCTCGGTGAGCAGGAACTCGCCGCGAATCACCATCGCAGTGCCCGGCAGGATACCGAGCTCGGTGAGCAGCTGCCCGACCCGGCGCCGCCCCTGAACCTCGACCGTGCGGCGTTGCGGGTGCAGGTGAACACGCATGGGCGGCAGCGGGACGCTAGCACGCGGGCGTTGGCCCCTCAAGATTGCGGCCTGTACCGGCGTCGGCGAGCGCCCTGACACTCGGTGCTGTCCGACATTTTTCCCCGCCTTGACATGGAGAATCGAGGTCCCTATACGGAAAGGCTGTCCGGCGGCTCGGCTCCGGACCATTTTTTTACCCGGGCAGATGGCAGAGAAGAAGGCGCGGACAGCCGAAAAGGGCGGCGAGGTGACCCGGAAACGCCCCTGTCCCAGCTGTGGGGGCGACAGCCGCGTCCTGCAGTTCGCCGGCTACGGTAAGCCGACCGTTAGCAAGTCGAAGGCCTTCAGCATCTTCGAGGCGGACGACCATCACGCCGACGAGACGCCGGAGGAGCTCCCCAAGGACGAGGCCGGTCGCCGGAAGATCAAGCGGCAGTACGAGGAGCTGCTCGGCATCCGCGTCGACAAGCTGCGCGGGCGGATTCTCAACCGCGAGCGGATCAACAAGACGATCGAGGGCATCTACTACATCTGCGCCTCGTGTCGGAAGGTCTGCCACAACGTCGACGATGGGTTGGTCGAAGACCCGAACAACCTGAACAACCTCTGCAGCGCGTGCGCGACTGCCAAGGAGCCTCGCGGCGGTAAGGGCGGCGGAAAGGCCGCCGCGTAGATCTCGCGGCGTCTCCGTCGGGTAGCGTCTCTGCGGCACCCTGGTGCCGCACACCACCTTCACGGACAGGCCCCCTCGCCGACCAGGGCCTGCAGGTCCGGGGGGAAGGGACAGGTGAGGCGGAGCAGATGGCCGTCGGCCGGGTGGGGAAGGGTGATCGCGGTGGCGTGGAGCGCGTGGCGGCCGCGAGACAGTTCCGCGGCGGGGCCGCCGTAGAGCGCATCGCCGAGGACGGGATGGCCGAGCAGCGCCAGGTGCACGCGCACCTGGTGGGTGACGCCGCTCCGCATCGTGGCGGCGACGAGCGTCCGTCCGGCGTGCGTCGCGACGACCTCGATCGTCGTCTCGGCCGGCCAGGCGCGGCCGCCGGGCGCAGCGGGCATCATGCGGCGGCGATCCCGGGAATCGTGGGCGAGCGGCATCGTGATGCGGGCCTCGCGCGGCGTGCCGAGGACCACGGCGAGATAGCGCTTCTCCACGCTTCGCGCGCGCATCGCGGTCCGGACCGCGAGGTGCGCCGCCGGCGTCCTGGCCGCGAGCAGCAGGCCCGAGGTGCCGGTGTCGAGCCGGTGGACGAGTCCCGGTGCGAGGGGATCGCCTACCCGAGCGAGCTCCGGGTAGCGTGCGACGAGGAAGGCGGCCGCGGTGCCCGTCTCGCGCGGATCGAGGACGTGGCCCGGCATCCCGCCCGGCTTGTCGATCGCGACCAGCAACTCGTCCTCATGCACGATCGGCAGGCTGAGCTCGGGCTCGGGACGGACGGCCGGCACGAGGGCGGGAAACGTGACGCGGTCTCCGGGCCGCAGGAGCCGGCCTTTGGGCGCCCGGCCCTCGTTCACGCGCACGGCGCCCTCGGCGATGAGCCGTCGCACGATCCGGCGTGACAGTCCCGGCAGCGCGCGCTGCACGAAGGCATCGAGTCGCGTCGGCGCGGAACAGGTCACGGTGATGACCGCGCCGAGCGGGTTCGGCTGCACTAGCGCGCCGACATCGACGGGGCAACGGCCCGCCGCGGCGGCACCTCCGCGGCCAGGTTCTCGCGCACGAGTTCATAGACCCGACGGGAGAAGAGGAGCGACATGTGTCCCAGGCCACGCACCTCGATGTTGTACGCGCCGGGATAGTAGGCGTTCGTCGCGGGCACGACGAGCGCATCGTCCGCCGAGTAGATCGACGTGCAGTCGGTGAGCCCCGGCACGACGTCGTCGGCGATGAGCTGGCAGAGGAAGGGCGAGCCGGGGCGCATCTGGGCGACCATGGGATCGCGTCCGAGCCAGCGGAGCACCTCCGTGCCCTGGTGGGGTGTGCCGAGCGTGATGAGCCGCGCGACGCCAGCGACGGGGCCGGCCTTGCAGAGAAACGCCCGCGCCACGAGCCCCCCCATGCTGTGGGCGATGATGTCGACCTCCGCCGCGCAGGACTCGAGGCGGATCCGCTCGATCGCCTGCCCGAGTTGGTCGGCGCTCCGCCCGATGTCGCCCCCGATCGGGGTGTGGCGGACGCTGTAGAGATGGAGCCAGCCGTCCCGACGCAGGCGCCGGACGAGCCAGAAGAAGTTCGCGGTATGCTGGGCGTAGCCGTGCAGCAAGATGACGGGCCGGCAGGGATTGCCACTCTCGCGCGCACGGATGCGCTGGCGACGGAACGAGAGGGGGAGCGTCAGGGTGAGGAGCGCGGTCACGGCGCACTCGACGCCGAACGCCCAGAGCCAGCCGACGACGCGTGCGGGCCACGGGACCCGCTCGTGGTCGTCAACGGCCGGGGGGTTGCGCCTTCGGCGACGGGCGAGCGCGGCGCTGCCGTAGGCGAGCACGTTGAAGATCACGCTCCCCACGATGACCGCGATCAGGAGGTCCACGACGACGCGCACGATCGTGGCCATGTACAAAGCACACCGAGTATGGCTCGATGTGTCAAGAGGCTGCCTTGCTTTTCGGAGAGGCGCCGCCTAAACGATGACGGGCGAGCGACCTCGCGACACAGCAAAACGGTTTTGGTCTGTGGCACGCGCTCCCCGCTACGCTGTAGTGATGGCCGGCGGGTCCGGAACCCGCTTCTGGCCCCGCAGCCGCACGCGCACGCCCAAGCAGCTCCTCCCGATTGTCGGCGCGCGCAGCATGCTCGTCGAGACCGTGGCGCGCCTGACCCCGCTCATCTCTCGCGCGCGCATACTCGTCGTCACGGCACGGACACAGGCCGCCGCGGTGCGCCGCGAGCTGCCGGGCATCGATCTCCTGATCGAGCCCAGGGGGCGCAACACCGCGCCTGCGATCGCTCTCGCGGCCCTCGCACTGCAACGCCGCGACCCGACTGCGGTGATGGCGGTCCTGCCCGCCGATCACGCCATCGGGGACCGAGCGGCCTTCCGCGCCGACCTCCGCCTCGCGTTCGACACCGCCGAGCGGAGTGACGCGCTCGTCACCTTTGGAATCGAGCCGACGCGTGTCGAGACCGGGTACGGTTACATCCGGCCAGGGCCCCGCCTTCCCGGAGCCGGGGGACGCGTCGCACGGGTCGACCGGTTCATCGAGAAACCCGAGCGGGCGCGAGCCGCGGCCCTCCTCCGGGAGGGCCGGGTTCTCTGGAACGCCGGCATCTTCACCTGGCGGGTCGAGTCGATCCTCGCCGCGCTGCGCGCCCATCTGCCGGACGTGTTGGGACCGCTCGCAGCGGCAATCGGCCGGGGCCCCCGTGCGCTTGCCGCCGCGTATCGCCGTCTGCCCTCGGTGTCGATCGATACGGGCGTCCTCGAGCACGCGCGGGGCGCGGTGGTGATGCGGGCGCGCTTTCCGTGGAGCGACGTCGGCAGCTGGGCCGCACTCGAGCCGCTCTGGGCCGCAGGCAACGGGACGAACGCCGTGCGGGGCCGGGCGTTGCCCGTCGACAGTCACGGCTGCGTGGTCGATAGCCCCGCCCGCCTGATCGCACTCCTCGGGGTGGACGATCTCGTGGTCGTGGACTCCCCGGACGCGGTGCTCGTCTGCCGCAAGGACCGGGCGCAGGACGTCCGGGTGGTGGTGGACGAGCTCCGGCGCCGCGGGCTGAGGCGTTACCTCTGATGGCGGAGCTCTCCGAACCTGCCGTCGCGGCGCCAACTGGCCCGCAGCCCCTCCCGATTCCCGAGCAGGCCTCGAGCATGCTCGAGCGCTTCGGATTCCTCGGACGTCTCCTGATTCACTTCCTCTTCCGCGGTGTGCAGCTGCGGTCCGGAGCCGTGGAGCATCTCCAGCAACTCGCGCGACAGGGCACGATCGTCTACGTGATGCGCTACCGGTCGCTCCTCGACTACCTGCTGGTGAATGCGGTGCTGCTCCGCGAGGGGCTGCCGCTCGCGCGCTTCGCACCGGGGGTCTCGACCGTCTGGTTCCGACCCTTGCGCGAGATTCTCGTGTGGTTCCTCCGGCAGCGACGGCGCGCGCGCGCCTCCGTGAACGCGGCGTGCGCGGCGCTCGTGACGCGCGGCGAGCCCGTTCTCCTCTTCATGCGGAGCCAGGCGGTGGCCGGGCGCCGGCGCCGCGAGCTCGCCGCGGCTCGGCTCGGCTCGGAGTACCTGCACGAGCTGCTGCGCGCCAGCCAGGCGGTCGAGCAGCCCGTGTTCCTCGTCCCGGTGGCGATCTTCCGGGGGAAGGGTTTCCGCCGAAAGGAATCTCGCCTCGCGACCCTCCTCTACAGCGTGCAGGATGCCCCGGGCGAGGCCAAACGGCTGTTCAACTACCTCTGGAACGCCGAGGAGACGCAGCTGACGCTCGGGCGTGAGATCGTCCTCGGGCACTTCATCGAGGAGTACCCGCGGGAAAGCGAGGACCGGCTCGTCCGCCGGCTGGCCCGCGCCCTCCAGATCTTCCTCTACCGCGAGGAGCGTTTGGTGTGGGGACCGGCGCTGCTGCCGCGACGCCTGGTCCGGCGGCAGGTGCTGCGCGACCCGGAGATGGTGCGTCTCGTACGCCGCATCGCCGCGGAGCGCGGCGTGACCCGCGCCCGGGTGTGGCGAGAGACGCGCGGCTACTTCGGCGAGATGGCCGCGAACTTCAACGGCCTCTACTTCGGGATTCTCGAGGCGGTCTTCAACTGGCTCTGGAAGCGTGTCTTCTCGGGGCTCGAGATCATCGGTCTCGAGCGGGTCATCGACTCGGTGAAGGAGCATCCGGTCGTGCTGGTGCCGTGCCACCGCAGCCACTTCGACTACCTGATTCTGTCCTACATCTTCCACCTGAACTACCTATCTCCGCCGCACATCGCCGCCGGGAACAACCTGAGCTTCTGGCCGCTCGGTCCTCTCTTCCGGGGCGCCGGGGCCTTCTTCATCCGGCGCACCTTCGACGACAACGAGCTCTACAAGATGGTTTTCCGGAAGTACCTGGCCTTCCTCATTCGCGAAGGGTACACGCAGGAGTTCTTCATCGAGGGCGGCCGGACCCGCACGGGGAAGATCCTCACCCCGCGGCTCGGCATGTTGACCGCGCTCGTCAACGCATTCATCCAGGGCGTCCGACGCGATCTCTATTTCGTGCCCATCTCGATCCACTACGGCCGCATCCCCGAGGAAGAAGCCTACCGACGCGAGGTGGCCGGCGAGGAGAAGGAGCCCGAGTCGCTCAGCGGTCTGCTGCGAGCCCGGAGCGTGCTCTCCCGCCGCTACGGCACGGCCTACGTGAGCTTCGCGGAGCCGATCTCCCTGGGTGCCGCCCTCGGCCCGCTGCGCGAGCGCTTCCAGTCGGGCTTCGGTGACCCGCCGGTGGAGGAAGAGAAGCGCCGCTTCATTCGGCGGCTCGGCTTCCGGCTGCTGCGGGAGGTGAACGCGGCCGCGGTGGCGGGCGCGACCCCCATCAGCGCGACGGCGCTGCTCGCTGCGCCGCGCGCGGCGTGTCGCATCGAGGAGTTCATCGCCGCCGCCATCGCGTTGGTCGGGTTGCTGCGAGCGAAGGAAGTGCG
>VBLA01000254.1 GCA_005879245.1 Deltaproteobacteria bacterium | reverse complement strand
TCGGGCTTCCCGTGCTCGCAACGATCCGCGCGACCGCGGTCGCGGGCGTCGACCCGGAGATCATGGGCTGGGGTCCGGTGCCGTCGAGCCAGAAGGCGCTCAAGCGCGCCGGGCTTCGCATCGATCAGATGGACCTGGTCGAGATCAACGAGGCGTTCGCCTGCCAGGTGCTCGCCTGCGCGCGCGAGCTCAAGATCCCCGAGGAGAAGCTGAACGTGAACGGCGGTGCGGTGGCGCTCGGGCATCCACTCGGCTGCAGCGGTGCGCGCTTGACGGCGACGCTCCTCCACGAGCTCCGGCGCCGGCAGGGCCGCTTCGGGCTCGCCACGATGTGCATCGGCTTCGGGCAGGGCATCGCGACGGTCTTCGAGCGAGAGTGATCCGGCCCGGCGTATTGCGCCACCAGGCATTGCGTCGACCCCGCCGCCGGCGTAGCGCGGGATGCCGATGGCGGTCGATCGGAAGCTGCTCGAAAAAGCCCGTCGGAGCCCGCATGCGCTCAGCTTCGAAGAGGCGGTCCAGCTCGGACGTGAGCTCGGCTTCCAGAAGGTCCGCCAGGTGCGCGGCCATCGCATCTTCCGCCACGCCGCGCTGAGCGCCTTCAGCCTCCAGAAAGGCCCGAACGGACGCGCCAAGGCCTACCAGGTGAGGCGCATGCTCGAGGCGGCGAAGGCGCGCGCCCATGCCTGACCTCCCGGCCTACGCGTACCGGACGTCCTGGTCCGACCGGGACGGCGAATGCGTCGCCACCTGCGACGAGATCCCGGGGCTCTCCGGCCTGGCCCCCACCCCGGGACGCGCCATCGAGGAGCTCGAGGTCACGATCCGCGCCTGGCTCGACTACCTCGCCGCTCACGGTCTGCCTGTCCCTCCCCCGTCGGCCGTTCCCTTTCGTCGCCATGAGCGTTGAGCCCGCCCGTCCCGTGCTCGACCTCCGCGGCGTCAAGTGCCCGCTCAGCTGGGCCAAGGCGAAGCTCGCCCTCGAGACGCTCGCGTGCGGGGAAGAGATCGACCTCGTGCTCGACGACGCCCAGGGGGCGCGCGACATCCCCCGGGCGGCCGAGGCGGCGGGACATCACGTGGTGCGAGCGAGCGAGGAGGGCGGCCTCTGGCGCATCACGATCGAGGTGTAGCCGCTCGCTCGCGGCGAACCTCCTCCGGCCGCTTGTCCTCGCGGAGCCCCAGGAACACCGGATGGCGGAGGTGGCCGTCGGTCGTCCACTCCGAGAAGCGCACCTCGCACACCAGCTCGGGGCGCACCCAGTGGTGCTCGCGCCCCCGTGGCGGTTCCCCGCGCGTGAAAGGGCACGTGGCGACCTCGCGCGCGTGCAGCCGCCGGTGGAGGTCACGGAGCCCCGCTTCGTCCAGGCCCGACCCCGCGCGGCCGACGTAGACGAGCGCGTCGTCCTCGTACACCCCGAGATGAACGGCACCGAGGTGCGCACGGGTACCCTTCGGGTCGGTGTAGCCGCCGATCACGAACTCCTGACGCCGCTGACACTTGATCTTGCGCCACTCGGGGTGTCGCCCCCCGCGGTATGGACCGTCCGCCCGCTTCGCGATCACGCCCTCGAGGCCCGCCTCGCAGGCCGCGCGGAAGAAGCGCTCGCCGTCTCCCTCGAAGTGGTCGGTGTAGCGCAGCGGATCGATCGCCGGGACGAGCTCACGGAGGCGCGCCTTCCGGTCGCGGAGCCCGAGCCCGCGGAGGTCTCGCCCCCGGAGCGCGAGGCAGTCGTAGAGGTACGCGACGATCGGCACGGACGCGACGGGTCGTGTCGTGTGCATCCGGCGCTGGAGGAGCTGGAAGCTCGGCCGCCCCTGCTCGTCAAGCGCCACGATCTCCCCGTCGAGCACGAGATCCTCACCCGGCAGGCGGTCGATCGCGGCGGCGACTTCGGGATACTGGCCCGTCACGTCGAGGCCGTTCCGCGAGCAGAGTCGGGCGCGACCGTGCGCGCGCAACGCGAGCACGCGGACGCCGTCCAGCTTCAGCTCGAACACCCAGTCCGGGCCCTCGGGGACCTCGTCCACGAGCACCGGCAGCATGAAGGGAAACGCCGCAAAGGTGAGCCGCGCGCGCGGAAGCCCGCGCGCCTTCGCCCGCGACGCATGCGTCTCCGCCCGGCCCATTGCCCGCATGGTAGCATGGGCACGGCAGCGCGGGTTTGACACGCCTGCCCACCATACGCTTTCCTAGCACCTGAAGGAGGACGAATGGCCGCGCGCTCCATCGGCTCCGGGACGATCAGCTTCGGGCTCGTCTCCATCCCTATCCGGATGTACGTTGCGACGCACTCCGAGCAGGTTTCGTTCAACATGCTGCACCGCGACTGCGGGACCCGCATCCGGCAGCAGCTCTACTGCCCGCGTCACGAGCGGGTGGTGGAGCGGAGCGAGATCGTCAAGGGCTATCAGTTCCAGCAGGATCGCTTCGTGACCTTCACCGACGAGGAGCTCCGCGCCCTCGAGGCCGAGGCCAACCGCGCGATCGAGATCCAGGAGTTCGTCCCGCTCGACCAGGTCGACCCGATTTACTTCGAGAACGCGCACTACCTCGGGCCCGACAAGGGCGCCGAGAAAGCGTACCATCTCCTGGCCCAGGCGATGCTCGAGACGGGCAAGGTCGCCCTCGCACAGGCCGTCAGCCGCGGGAAGGAGGAGCTCATCCTCATCCGCCCGTTCGACGGGGGGCTCACGCTCCACTCGATGTACCACGCCGACGAGGTCCGTCCCTTCAAGGAGATCGACATGGGCGGGGAGCCGAAGCTGAAGGCGAACGAGCTCGAGCTGGCGCGACGGCTGATCCAGCAGCTCGCCGCCAAGAGCTTCCACCCCGAGCAGTACGAGGACCACTATCGCGACCGGGTCGAAGCGATGGTGAAGAAGAAGATGGAGGGCGAAGAGGTCACGGTGGCCGAGGTGGAGAAGCCGCGCGCGCAGGTGATCGACCTGATGGAGGCGCTGAAGAAGAGCCTCGGCCGGGAGGGCGCGCGGGGTGAGGAGCGGCCCGCGGCGGCGCGGGAGGCGGCCGGGAAGCGACGCCCCGCGGCTGCGGTCCCCCGACGCGAGACACGCGGTCCTCGCCGTCGCGTGCACAAGAAGTAGGTGGCGCCGCGGCGCGCGGGCGGTGCCCGTGTCCACTTCGACACGGGGCAGGCGGCGCGCATCGTCGGCGTGCCGACGCCGCGCCTGCGGCAGTGCGTGCGTGCGGGGCTGCTCAGCCCCGTGCGGGACGGTCGCGGGCGGCTGCGCTTCGACTTCGTCGACCTGGTCCTCCTGCGCACGATGCGTGGGCTCCTCGGGCGTGGTGTTCCCCTCCGGCAGATCGCGCACGTGCTCGGCTCGCTCCGCCGCCAGATCGGCGGCCGGGCGCTCACCCGCCTCAGCATCTACGCGGATGGACGGCGCGTCGTCGCGTGGGACGGCGAGAGCCGCTGGCAGCCGGAATCCGGACAGTTCCTCTTCAACTTCGACGCGGAGCAGGTCATGCGCCGAGCGCGCAAGATCGCGCAGCTCCCGGCGCCGCCACCTCCGCCCGGCCTCCCGCGTCTGAGCGCCGAGGAATGGTGTGACCTCGCCATCGAGCTCGAGGATGGCTCGCCGATCGAGGCGCGGGCGGCCTATCATCACGCGCTCGACCTGGACCCGACCCACGTCGTCGCGCGTCTCAACCTCGGCCGCCTGCTGCACGCCGACGGCAACCTGACCGGCGCTGAGGCGCACTACCGCGAGGCGCTCCGGCACGATCCGGCGAGCGGGCTCGCGTGGTACAACCTGGGCGTGCCGGGCGAAGGCGCGAGGCAGTCCGGCACCTGGCCATCTTCCGGCGCCTCTCGCCCCGTCGCCGGTGATGCCGAGCCACCCTCCGACGCCTGCGCGCCGCCCGCGGGTGCTGGCCGGGACCTCGGGCTTCAGCTACCCCGCCTGGCGCGGCCACTTCTACCCCGACGATCTTCCCGCCCGCGACATGCTCGCCTTCTATGCGCGCGCTCTCGGCACGGTCGAGATCAACCACACCTTCCACCGCCTCCCCACCCCGGCGCTGCTCCTCGGCTGGGCGCGCCAGACCCCACCCCCCTTTCGCTTCGCCCTGAAGGCGCCCCAGCGGATCACGCATCATCTCCGCCTCCGCGATGCTGCCGAGGTGACCGGCCAGTTCTGCACGGCCGTTGGCGGGCTCGGGCGGAAGCTCGGCCCTCTCCTCTTCCAGCTTCCGCCCTACCTCCGCTGCGACGCCAGCCGCCTGGCGGACTTCCTCGCCATCCTTCCGCCGGGTGTGGAGTGCGCCTTCGAATTCCGGAGCGAGACCTGGTTCACGGACGAGATCTACGCGCTCCTCACCAAGCACCGCGCCGCGCTCTGCATCGCGGACAGCGAGACGCTGACGACGCCGCCCATCGCGACCGCTCCCTGGGGATACTTCCGCCTCCGCCGCGAGGACTACTCGCAGGGCGACCTCGACGCGTGGGCGGAGCGCATCCGCGAGACGGCGCGCTGGAAGCGCGTCTACGTGTACTTCAAGCACGAGGACGCGGGGCGCGGGCCGGCGCTGGCGCGAGCGCTGCTGGAGCGGCTGGGCTCGTAGGGGCGTTCAGCGCGGCGACGAGGTCCGGCGAGAGGGTACCCGTCGCCACCTCTTCGACCGGTCCCGAGAGGGAAAGCGACCAGTCGGGACGCACTTCGACGGCCAGCGTCCCCCCGGGCATGGCGACCGTCAGGCGGCCCGGGTCGGCGAGGCCGAGCTTGACGGCGGCGGCTGCGGCGGCGCAAGCCGATGAACCCGAGGCGAGCGTGAAGCCGGCGCCCCGTTCCCAGATGAGGAGCTCGACACGACTGCGCGTCTCGACGCGGGCGAATTGCACGTTGGTACGCCGGGGAAACGCGGGGTGGTGCTCGAGGCGCGGTCCGAGCGAGCGAGCCTCCGCCTCGTCGAGCCGGTCGGGGAAGAGGACGCAGTGCGGGTTCCCGAGCGAGAGGGCAGTGATCACGACGACCCGGTCGTCCACCTGTAGGGGTACGCTGACCGCTTCGCCCTCGGTGCCGCTCATCGGCACGTCGCACGCCTGGAAGCTCGCGCACCCGATCTCGACGGCGACGGACACGACACGGCCGGCGACGACCTCGCACGCGCACCCGACCACACCACCCGCGGTCTCCACGCTGAACCGCGGCCCGCTCGCTCCGACGTGCTCGTACGCGTACTTCGCGAAGATCCGGAGGCCGTTGCCGGACTTCTCCGCTTCACTGCCATCGGGGTTGAAGATGCGAACGCCGAAATCCGCCCGCGCGGATGCGACCTGCACGAGAATCCCGTCGGCACCGACGCCGAGGCTCCGATGGCAGAGGCGGCGGATCGTGCCGGCGACGAGCGGGAAGTCGAGGTCGGTTTCGGCAAGGACGAGGTAGTCGTTGCCGAGGCCGTGGCTCTTGACGAAACGGCTCACGTGCGTGTTCTCGCATGGCGCGCGATCCCCGCGAGCGCGCGACCCTGATGGTACTCGAGCGCGTCGGGCGAATAGCGGTACGGGCGACCGATCACGCAGTCGAAGCGGGCATGGCAACGCGAAGCGCAGGGGTCTTCGGCTTGGAGCCGGTGAGCGGCGCAGCGCGGGACGTCCCAGCCCGCGGCGGTCACCGCTCCCGCCGGGCAGGCATCCACGCAGGCCCGTTCCGTACAACCCGGGCAAGGATCGAAGCCGTCGGCGGGACGCGGCGCGGCGAGGATCAGCGGCACGAGGAGCGCGGCGCGCAGTGCGATCCAGGGCCCGAAGACGGGGTGCACCAGCACGCCCAGCAGGCTCGGGCGTCCGAGGCCAGCGCACTCCGCGAGGCGCATGAAGGACACCGGATCGTCGGGGTAGCGGAACGGGTAGAGGAGGCGCGTCGGAACGCGCGTGTCGATCGTCGCCGCGATCACGGTCTCGATCACCCGTCGCGTGAAGGCGTCGATCGGATCTGGCTCCCGTTCGTGCTCGGGATGCGCGCGGCAGAAGTCTCGGAGCGCGGCCCAGAACGCACCGCCCCCGTTGCCGATAACAATCGCCGTTCTGGCGGCTGGAAGCAGCCTCCGGAGCCCCAATGCGGGCGGGACGGCGGCATCATAGGCGTCGACCGCCGTCGTCCCCACCAGGTTCAGTCCATACGGGGCCAGCGCCGTGACCAGGCGACTCAGCACGGGCACGCCGTCCCGCGACACGTTCTTGACACGCCAGGAAGCATGACCTAGGAATCCGTCGTCCGTAAGCCCCCACCATCCAATAGTAGAGGAGGAGTCTGCATGACGCCCGAAGAGATCTTCAAGGAGATGCCCGCCAACTTGAACGCCGATGCGGCGAAGGGCATGAACGCGACGATCCAGTTCAACCTGAGCGGTGACAACGGCGGCCAGTGGTACGTGGCGATCAAGGACGGGAAGGCCGATGTGAGCAAGGGCACGGCCACTTCCCCGAACATGACGCTCTCGATGACATCATCGGACTACGTCGACATGATCCTGGGGAAGCTGAACGGTCAGATGGCCTTCATGAGCGGCAAGCTCAAGATCTCGGGCGATATGGGGCTCGCGATGAAGATGCAGAGCCTCTTCAAGCGTCCCGGCGAGGGGATGGCGGCCTCGAAGGCCTGAGGCGATCGGCCAACGTCAACCGGGCCGGGTGGATCCGCGGCGTGATCCATCCGGCTCGTGCGGTTCGCGAGGGACGACGCCGGGGGGGGGTGGGGGTGATGGATGAGTGGATCAGCAAGGCGATTCCGATTCGCCGATCGCGCGCGGCGACGCGCCGGTCTGCGTCCGACCCAGCCCTTCTGTCGACGACCCTCACCTCCGGCGCGCGCGTCCTTCTGACACCGCCGCGCGAGATCTGGCTCGCGAGCCTGGGGAGCGCGAGCCTCACCATCCAGCTGGTCCGTACAGCGTGGGTGCGCGTGGTCGCCGAAGGCACGCAGGCGGAAGGGGCTCTCCGTCGTGTCCTCGGGCGCGGCTCCACCGCGGGCGCAGCCTAGCTAGCTAGCGGGGCTGCGAGCGACGCAGGAGCTCTGCGAGGGCGAGGAGCACCCCGCCCACCACCAGACCCCCGAGCGCACCGCCGATCACCGTCGCGAGGAGTCCGTAGTGGCGCACGGCGGCGGTCCAGTACTCGGCCTGGAAGAGCGTGTGCTCCGGGTGCCGCGCGTAGGCCAGGGCGACTTCCTGGAAATGCTCGTCCCCGCTGAAGCTCCACGCCGCCAGGGCAGCCACGCCGAGCCCGAGGAGAAGGACGGCCGCGCCCAGGGCACGTAGGAAGCCCGCCATCAGAGCACCGCGGTGGCCCGGTTGGCGAGCTGACGCCGGAGGACGACGACGCGGGCGCGCCGCCGTGGATCGTAGGCACTCCACTTGTCCGCCGGGACCTCACTCGGCGCGACCTGTTCGAACCCGAGACGCTCGAAGAACTGCCGCGCCCGCTCATCCACGGTGCAGGCGAAGACGTAGTCGAGGCCCTGGCGTTCCGCATCCGCCACGAGGTAGGCGACCAGCCGCTCGCCTATCCCTTCTCCCTTGAAGCGCGTGATGGTGTAGAGGCCAACGATCTCGCCGGCGCGCTCCCGAGCGTACGGTGCGGTCACGAGGCCCGCGACACCGGCGAGATGATGGGCGGTGAGGCTGGCACCCACGCCCGCGGCCAGGACCTGAGCGATCTCCTCGGCGGTGCGCTGCTTGAGCAAGCCCTCGCGCTGGCCGCGCTCGAGCAGCCGCTCGGCCTGAGCGAAG
>VBLA01000253.1 GCA_005879245.1 Deltaproteobacteria bacterium | reverse complement strand
TCCCGCGGAGGACCGGGCGGCGAGGCGCAGCTCGCGGCTGCCTCCCGGAGGGACAGCGGATCGCCGTGGTCGCGATCACGGGATACGGCCGCGAACAGGACCGTGAACGAAGTCGAGCCGCCGGCTTCGACCAGCACCTCGTGAAGCCGGTCGAATCTCGACGCCCTGCACGCACTCCTTCCCCCATAGCTACGCCGCGGGCGATAGCCGCTTCGCTCACTACCGGAAGAGCCCGGCCAAGATGGACTGCGCGACGTTCTCGGCCAGCAGGTGCGCGCCCCGTGGCGTCGTGTGCCCGAAGTCGCCGCCGAACGTGTCGACGAAGTACTCGGCGTACGGCGTTTGGCGAAGCGCCTCCTTGAAAACCGACTCGTTGTCGACGATCCATACGTCCTTCCGCGCCCCGAGCAGGCGGCGCAGCGGCTCGATGCTGCGCACCGGGTACTGGACGGCCACCAGTGGGATGCCGGAAGCCTCGAGCAGCCGCAGCATCTCGAGATAGCTGCGTCGCGTCCGCTCGGAGAGGTCGTCGCTCGCGAGCGCGTCGGCCCGCCGCAGGTAGTCCTCGGCCGACGCCTGATCGCCGCGCATCCGGGCGAGCGAGCCGAGCGTGCGGAGCAGGTAGGCCCGCTCGGCCGGCGTTCGGGGGCGGAAGCTCTGCAGCTCGCGCTCCGCGTCGTCCAGCCGGCCGTGCTGGGCGTGCCAGGTCGCGAGCGTGAGTGGTGCGTTGTGCAGCCAGTCACGAACCGCGTCGTTGGCCAGGCCGGCGTCGACGAGCTCCTCAGCGGCGCGGCGCGCGTCCTCCGGGCGATCGGAGAACCAGTAGAGCTGCACCAGGGCGACGCGGGGAATCTGCGCCGTGGGGTCGAGCGCGATCGTGTGCTGGAGCGTAGCCTCGGCCTCGGCGTGCTCGTGGGCCCCCATCTGGACGAGCCCGAGCTCGAGCCAGGCCCTCTGGTTCTGCGGATCCGCAATCACGGCGCTCCTGAGCGCCACCTCGGCGAGCGCGAGCTCGTGCCGTGCGGCGCGCAGCTTCCCGAGCTCGATCAGGGCGGTGGCGTCGTGCGGGTTGTCCCGCACTCGCCGCGCGAGGGCTTCCTCGGTCCCCCGGTCGGCGGCCCGATCGGCCTCGGCGCCATGACGCCAGGACGCGAGCCTCGCGCGGGTACCGAGCCAGATCCACCTGAGGAGCTTGTAAGTCCGCAATGCCTCGACGAACGCGGTCAGCCTCTGGCCGCCGGTGACGTCGGCGTCCGCTGGATCGTTGATCCCCATCATCGCGACCACGACGTCGGGGCGGTACCGTGCCAGGCTCTCCTCGAGGTGGCCGACGATGACGTCGGTGGTGACGGCGGGAATGCCCCTGTTGATGACGCTGAACGAGACCCCCTTCCCCCGCGCGTTCAGGCTGCGCTCGAGCTGGCTCGGGTAAGAGTCCTCGCCGCCGAGGGCGGTCGTCGACTCGCCGATGCAGAGGACGCGATAAGTACGCCCCTCGCGCAGAGAGAGCTGGTTCCGTCGCTCCTGCACGGAGAGGAAGACGAGCCCGGCAATCCGCAGGCCAATTTCTAGGACGACGACGCCGACCAGGAGGCCGAAGACGACCAGCGCAAGCCGCTGCCACTCCTCGCGGACGCGTGCCACCGGGGCCCGAGCGGTTACTCCCTGAGCCGCTCGACGAGACCGCCGAGCGCGAGCTCCGCCTCGCGCGTCTGGCCGCCCAGCTCGAGGAAGCGGGCCATGCGACGCCGGGCCGCGGCGGTCGGGAGTGAGTGGTTGAAGCAGTCTGCTTCTTCGAGAAGGCCCTCGACGGTGGGGAGCTCCGCCGCGTTCACCGCGCGCTTGGCGAGCGCGATCGCCTCGGCGGGGAAGGACGCGATCCGGTAGGCGAGCCGCTCGACGAAGGGGCCGAGCTCGCCGGGCGGGAGAGCGCGGTTCAGGTACCCGTAACGTTCTGCCAGATCCGCCGGGATGTCCTCGCAGCCGAGGATCACCTCGAGCGCCCGGGCGCGGCCGATGAGCCGTGGCAGCCGCTGCGTCCCGCTCCCCCCGGGGATGATGCCGAGCGCCACCTCGGGCTGGGCGAGGATGGCGCGGCCGAGCGCGCCGAAGCGGAGGTCGAGGGAGAGAACGAACTCGCTCCCGCCGCCGCGTGCCCGTCCCTCGAGCTTCGCGATCGTCGCCTTCGGCATGGTGCGGAAGCGGTCCACCAGGGCGTGGAAGAAGCCGAGGGACGTGGGCCTGGGGGGTGGCTCGGTCGGCAGGCGCTGGATCAGCCCGACGTCGGCATGCGCGATGAAGAACTCGGGGTCGGCGCTGTCGAAGACCACCACCCGGACCGCGCCGTCCGCCTCGAGCTCGCGCCCGATGCGGTCGATCTCCTGCATCAGCGGGAGATCGAAGAGGTTGATCGGTGGGTGATCGATGGTGACGAACGCGACGCCGCGCTCGACGCGCACCTTCAGGCACTCGTAGCCCTCGTATGCCATGCGGCGGCCGTTAGCACGGAGTGCGCACGTCCGGAAGTGTGGTATGCCGAACGGCCTTGAGCGTGATCGTCGAGACCCGGGGCGGGAAGCTCGGGGGCTTCCTCCAGGACAGCGTTCATGTCTTTCGCGGCATCCCGTACGCCGCGCCGCCGGTGGGCCCGCGCCGCTTCCTCCCGCCGGCTCCGCTCCCGCCCTGGTCGGGCCTCCGCGACGCCACCCGCTTCGGATCGTCGGCCTGGCAGAGCTCGAGCGCGCTCGGCCCGGCACTCCCCTTCGACGTGGGTCCGATGGACGAGGACTGCCTCACGCTGAACGTCTGGACCCCCGGGCTCGACGGGGCGGGCCGGCCCGTCCTCGTCTGGATCCACGGCGGCGGCTTCGTCATCGGTGCGGGCTCCCAGGCGATCTACGACGGTACCGTCCTCGCCCGACGCGGCGACGTGGTCGTCGTCACGCTCAACTATCGCCTCGGCGTGCTCGGCTTCCTCTACCTGAAGACGCTCTGCGGCGAGCGGCTGCCGGCGACCGGGAACGAGGGGATCCTCGACCAGATGGCGGCGCTCGAGTGGGTGCGGGAGGAGATCGCGGCCTTCGGCGGCGACCCCGCGAACGTCACGGTCTTCGGCGAGTCGGCGGGCGCGATCAGCGTGGCGACCCTCCTCGGCATGCCGCGGGCCCGCGGGCTCTTCCGCCGCGCGATCCTGCAGAGCGGATCGGCGAACTTCGTGGCCCCCCGCGAGGATGCGGAGAGCGTTTCCGAGGCGTTCCTCGGTGCTCTCGGGCTCACAGCCGGGACGGCCGAGCGCCTGCGCGAGCTCCCGCCGGCCCGGCTCCTCGAGGCCCAGCGGGCGGTCTCCCCGGGATTCGCGGGGTCCCCGGGCGCGGTGCCCAGGCCGCAGCTTCGCAATCGGCTCGGGCTCTCCTTCGTGCCGGTGGTCGACGGGGAAGTCATCCCGCGCGACCCCTTCGCCGCGATCCAGGATGGTCTCTCGCGCGACGTCGCCGTGCTGATCGGGACGACGCTCGAGGAGATGAAGCTCTTCGGTCTGATGGACATGGAGGCGCGCACCCTCGACGGGGCGTCGCTCTTCGCCCGCTGCGAGCGGAACATCCCCGGGCATGGCCGTGGGGTCGTGGAAGCCTACCGGCAGGC
>VBLA01000252.1 GCA_005879245.1 Deltaproteobacteria bacterium | reverse complement strand
AGCGTGACGCCCGCGAGCAGGATCCCGAGTGCTCTCGCCATACCCGAAGTCTCCCTTCAACACGTCGTTCGCCCGGCCGGAGTGGCCGTCGCGCCGCTTCTCCTTACACGAAGCCGGCCGAACGCCAACACCGACCCGTGCCGTCCCTGCTTCGGGCGTTGACAGACCGCCCACCCTTGACGACAAGCTCCAGCGGCCGCGTCGTCACGAGGCCAGCGGTGGAAACGAAGCCGGGAATCCCATGTCCGTTGTGCGGTCAGAGCAACCGCGCCGATCGCCGCTTCTGCACCGAGTGCGGCAGCCGCCTGGGTCGCGCCTGTCCAGCGTGCGGGTCGTCCGTGGAGGCGGGCGAGAAATTCTGCGGGAGCTGCGGCGCCGCGCTGAGCGGACCTGGTCGTGGGTCGCGCCCGGCGCCATCGGCTACCTCCCCGCCGACGCACCTCGTCGAGAAGATCCTGGCCTCCCGCAGCGCCCTCCAGGGCGAGCGCAAGCAGGTGACCGTCCTCTTCGCCGACGTGCAGGGCTCAATGGATCTCGCCGAGCAGGTCGATCCCGAAGTCTTCCACCACGTCATGGAGCGCTTCGCGACGCTCCTCGCCGACGGCGTGCATCGCTTCGAGGGGACGGTGACCCACTACACCGGCGACGGCGTGATGGCTCTCTTCGGCGCGCCGATCGCACTCGAGGATCACGCCCAGCGGGCCTGCTACGCCGCCCTCCACCTGAGCGACGCCCTGCGACGCTACGCCAACGAGCTCCGGCTGACGCGCAGTCTCAACTTCGCGGTCCGGATGGGGCTCAACTCCGGCGAGGTGGTGGTCGGGACGATCGGGGACGACCTGCGCATGGACTACACCGCGCAAGGCCACACGGTCGGGCTCGCCGCGCGGATGGAGCAGCTCGCGGAGCCCGGAAAGATCTACTTGACCGAGCACACCGCGAAGCTGATCACCGGCCTCCTCCAGCTGGAGGATCTGGGATCGCTCGCCGTGAAAGGGGTGCAGGCGCCGGTGGGGGTCTTCGTGCTCGTGGGCGTTGGACCGCTTCGCACCCGCCTCGAGGTGTCGCGAGCGCGCGGCTTCTCGCGCTTCGTGGGCCGGGACGCGGATCTGCATGCCCTGGAAGCGGCGCTCGCCCGCACCCAGGCGGGCAACGGACAGGTGGTGGGCGTCGTCGCCGAGGCCGGCGTCGGCAAGAGCCGTCTCTGCTTCGAATTCCTGGCGCGTTGCCGTGCCCGGGGGCTCCGGGTCTACGAGGCGCACGGCGTGGCTCACGGGCGCAACATCCCGTTCCTCCCCATGCAGGCGCTCTTCCGAGCCTACC
Organism: Deltaproteobacteria bacterium; assembly: GCA_005879245.1. GTDB lineage: Bacteria > Desulfobacterota > Binatia > DP-6 > DP-6 > DP-23. The sequence goes on along the minus strand of VBLA01000252.1, from coordinate 4,125 downwards.
TCGGCATCACCGAGCAGGATGGCGAGCGCGACGCGCGCCAGAAGATCGCCGGGCGGCTCATCCTCCTCGCCGACGACTTCCGGGATGCCCTCCCGCTCGTCTGCGACTTTCTCGGCGTCCCCGACCCGGAGCGGCCGGTGGCACGCATGGACCCGGAGGCACGCGAGCGGCAGCTGCGCGCCATCGCCACGCGGATTGTGCAGGCCGACGACCGCCAGGGCTCGACGGTCACGCTCCTCGAGGACCTACACTGGTTCGACCGGAGCAGCGACGCGCTCCTCGAGACGCTCGTCGCAGCCCAGGCCCGGGCGCGCGGGCTCCTGCTGCTCAACTTCCGCCCCGAGTTCCGCGCGCGCTGGATGGCTGCGCCCCACTACGAGCAGCGCTCCCTGGTACCGCTCGGGCCCGAGGCGAGCGCTGCCCTGATGGCCGACCTTCTCGGCGGTAGCGCGTCGCTCGCAGGTCTCGCGGCGCGCCTTCACGAGCGCACGGGCGGAAATCCGTTCTTCATCGAGGAGGCAGTACGTGGGCTGGTCGAGGCGGGGATCCTCATGGGCAGCGAGGGCGCGTATCGTCTGCTTCGACCCGTGGAGCAGGTGAGCGTCCCGCCGACCGTGCAGGCCGTGCTGGCGGCGCGGATCGACCGGCTGGGGGAGCGCGGCAAGGAGGTGCTGCAGACGGCCGCGGTGATCGGCCGGCAGTTCTCGGAGCCCGTCCTGGAACGCGTGATCGAGCTGGCCGCGCCGGAGCTCGCGGCGGCGCTGCAGAAGCTCGCGGCCGCGGAGTTCGTGTACGAGGTGGCGCTCTTCCCGCACGCCGAGTACGCCTTCAAGCATCCGCTGACGCAGGAGGTGGCGTACCGGTCCCAGCTCGCCGAGCGCCGGGCGCGGGTCCATGCGGCGGCGGCCCGGGCGCTCGCCGAGCTCCATCCCGACCAGCTCGACGAACATGCCGCGCTCCTCGCCTATCACTGGGAAGCGGCGGGCGAGGCCCTCGAGGCGGCCCGATGGTACCGCCGCGCGGCCGAGTGGATCGGCACCAAGAACTCCGCCGAGGCGGCACGCAAGTGGGAGCAGGTGCGCACGCTGGCAGCGAAGGTGCCGGACCTGGCCGAGGCAGACGTGCTCGGGCTGGTCGCGCGCGCGCAGCTCCTCAACCTGGGCTCGCGTCTCGGCGCTTCGGCCGAGGTGGCGGCGGCCGTGTTCGAGGAGGGACGAGTCCTGGCGAACCGGACCGGCGACCTGAAGTCGCTGGCCATGCTGCTCTGCGGCTACAGCCAGGTGAAGGACATGCAGGGAGAGCCCGACCAGGCGCTCCGCCATGCGATGGAAGCGCTCGGTCTGGCCGAGCAGACGGGGGACCGCGGCCTGAAGCTGGTCGTTCATCAGGCGCTGGCGGCGTCGCACGCGGAATCGGGTCGGCTGCGCGAGGCCCTGCGCTTCGCGGAGCAGGGGCTCGACCTCGCGCCCGAGGATCCGCGGCTCGGGGCGAACCTCGTGGGCTATAGCCCCTACGCCTGGCTGACGGGGTTCAAGGCACGCCTCCTCGTCCACATGGGACGTCTGGAGGAGGCGCGGCGCACCATCGACCGCTGCCTCGACCTGTCGCGTGCGCTGGGCGAGACGGAGGCCCCCGGCTCGTGGTATCCCGTCGCCGCCCTGGCGGCCGAGCACGCCGGGGATGCCGAGGGGGCACTCGCGCACGCGCGCCGGGCGGTCGAGATCGCCGAGAAAACCGGGCACTCGTTCTCTCGCGCCGTCGCATACCTCGCGCTCGGCATGGCGCTCAAGATGAGGGGCCAGTCGAGCGAGGCGGTGGAGACCCTCGAGCATGCCCTGGCCGTCTCGAGGGAGCGGCGGACCGGGCTCCAGTTCGAGGCGTGGGGACTCTCTCTCCTGGCGGAGGCCCAGCTGGCGAACGGCGAACCGGACCGTGCGCGGGCCACGGCGAACGAGGCGGTCGCGGCAGCGCACCAGACGCCGCTCTTCGAGTGCGTGGCTCGTCTCGCGCTCGCCCGCGTGCTCCTTCGAACCGATGGCGCCGGCGCGCGAGACGCCGTCCACGCGGCGCTCACGCGCGCCGAGGTCCTCGTGGACGAGACCGGCGCAAACGCCTACGCCCCGCTCATCCGCCTGGAGCGTGCCGAGCTCGCTCGGCTGATCGGTGACGGGCCCGCGCGCGAGCGCCAGCTGCGCGAGGCGCAGCGGCTGTTCGTGGAGATGGGAGCCACGGCGCGGGCCCAGCAGCTGGCGCGGGACGTCGCGTAGCGCCGTCAGGGGTCGTTGGCCGAGAAGCCCCAGCTGCGGAGGATCGCTTCCTCGTCGGCCGGGCTCATCGCCTTCTTGAAGCGGGCTCCGGACCGACCCTTCACCCGGCGCTCACGGGATGTCCAGGACCGGCACGTCGTAGCGGATGAGCGGACCGCGGTAGAGCGTCGGCCGTTTGCCGGCGGCGTACGCGTCGGCGATCTCGTCGACGCGCTCGTTTCCCGGAATGCCACGGTGGCCGCGGACGTAGTGCCAGGTGACCTTGCCTGCGCGATCCTCAGCCACTGCGAGCTTCTCCCACAGGTCCCGGTTCAGCACCTCCCCGCCCCCGGCAGTCCGCCAGCCGCGTCGCCGCCAGCCGTGGATCCACTGCTGGATACCGCGGATGACATAGGTCGAGTCCGTGTGGACGGCAACCGGTCCGGCCACCGCTCCGATGTGCCGGAGCGCCTCGATGGTCGCCGTCAGCTCCATCCGATTGTTGGTCGTGTGGCCGGCGCCACCGCCGAGCTCGGTCACCCGACCCTCGGGCGTGACGACGATCGCCCCCCACCCTCCAGGCCCCGGGTTCCCCTTGGCAGCCCCGTCGGCGAAGACCACGATCGGCGTCTCGGCCATGACCGCCCTTGCCTACCCCCCGCGGTGGCCCTGCAGCAACCGCAGCGGATCGCATCGATCGGTGCCGCACGCTATAGCTATTGGAAGTCGGGCACCATGGCGGGATCGGACGACGAGGACTTCGCGGCGCTCTTCGCCGCGAGCGAAGGAGCGCGCACGCGCGAGCGCCGCCTCGCTACGGGGGATGTCGTCCGCGGGCGCGTGATCGCCGTCGGCGCCACGGCGGCCTTCGTCGCCGTCGGGGGCAAGGCCGAGGCGACGATCGAGCTCGGCGAGTTCCGCGACCCCGCGACGGGCGAGGTGCAGCTCCACGAGGGCGATGAGATCGAGGCGACGGTCGTCGACGACGGGAAGCGGTCGGGGTCGATCGTGCTCAAGCGGGTCGCCGGCCGCGGCGGGCATGTCCCGGGCGAGCTGGAGCAAGCGTTCGCGCACGGGATCGCAGTCGAGGGTCTCGTCGCCGGCGAGAACAAGGGCGGCTACGAGGTCCAGATCGGAAGCGTCCGGGCCTTCTGCCCGGGGTCGCAGATCGACCGAAGACGGGTCGAGGGGGCCCAGTACGTCGGGCAGCGCCTCCGCTTCAGGATCACCAAGCTCGAGGCGGGGGGCCGGAACGTCGTCGTCTCCCGCCGGCAGCTCCTCGAGGAGGAAGCGAAGGAGCGGGCTCGGGCAGTGTGGGCCGAGCTGCGCGTGGGCGCGGTCGTCGCGGGCACCGTCACGTCGCTCCGCGACTTCGGGGCCTTCGTCGATCTCGGGGGCGTCGACGGCCTGATCCACGTGAGCGAGCTCGGCTACGGCCGCGCATCCCACCCGTCGGAGGTGCTGCAGGTGGGCCAGCGGGTGGAAGCGCAGGTGGTGAAGCTCGAGCCCGACCCGAAGGGCGGCCGTCAGCGCGTGGGACTGTCGCTTCGCGCGCTGGCACCCGATCCCTGGGCGACGGCGGCAGAGCGCTTTCCCGTGGGAGCGAGCGTGCGGGGGACGGTGCAGCGGCTCGAGCAGTTCGGCGCATTCGTGGAGCTCGCGCCCGGCCTCGACGGGCTCGTCCACGTCTCGCGTCTGGCGCTCGACCGCCGCGTGTCCCATCCGCGGCAGATCGTGTCGATCGGGGAGAGCGTCGACGTCACGGTGGTCGAGATCGATCCCGTGAAGCGGCGCATCGGCCTTTCGATGGTCGAACGCGCCAAGCAGGCGAAGGAAGTGGCCGAGGCCGACGAGCGGCGCGACACCGAGAATGTCCTGG
>VBLA01000251.1 GCA_005879245.1 Deltaproteobacteria bacterium | reverse complement strand
CATTCCCGCCGTGGCTCGCGCGGCTGGGCCGACGATCCAGTTCACCTTACCCGCCCTGAACGCGACCCCGTCGACGTTCGGCACCCTCCCGTTCCCCGACGACCTCTACTTCGACCAGGGCCGCCCGGGTGACGGCGACGGCACGCTCCTCAACAGCGGCGCCACCATCGGGCTCGCGGTCGACGTGTTCCGGAACAACACGGACGCGATCGAGAAGGCGCTCGACCTGCTCGACGGCTTCGGGACCACCTCGGCCATCTTCTTCTTCTTCGACGGACCGATCACTCCGACGAGCCTTCCGACGTCGCCGGTGCTCACCCCCGCGCTCACGGACAGCGTGTTCTGCGCCAACGCCACGACCGCCGTGCCCGTGCCGGTCGAGGTCAAGTTCGACGTCGACACGCGCATCCCGAACGTGCTCGCCATCCTGCCGCTGCCCGGCCGTCCCCTTGCGCCGGGCGCCACCTACACGTGCGTCGTCACCACCAGCGTGAGCGGGCCGGGCGGCGCGGTGCAACCCTCGACCGACTGGACGAGCGTCCGCGATGGCGCGAGCGCCAACTCGGATGCCGATGCGATCTTCGATCCCGTGGTGAGCACGCTCGTCGGCCACGGCGTGCCGGCCGCAAGCATCGCGAGCATGACGGTCTTCACCACCCAGTCCACGACCACCGACCTGCTCACCATCCAGTCGACGGTGCTCCCCGCCCAGGCCGTTCCGACCGCGGACTTCACGAGCCGTCCAGAGCTCGTGTTCTCCGGTAGCGGCCGACTCGACGCCCTGCTCGGGGCGAGGCCACACGCGCATCTCGCCGCGGTCGCGACCGGCTTCTACGGAAGCGCGCGCTTCCAGACGCATGATCCCGGGGGGGATGGACCCCTCGCCGACTTCCCGTCGATCAGCAACCCGGCCGACTGCCCGACCTGCGAGCGCACCGACGAGCGCTTCACCCGCGACGGGCTGGGCGTCCCGATCGTGATCGACGTCGCCGAGATTCCGTTCACGGTGGCGATTCCGAGCGGCACGCCACCGCCGGGCGGCTGGCCGGTCATCATCCAGCAGCACGGTCTCGGGGGGCAGCGAGACACGGTCGTGCTGTTCTCCGAGTCGGACGCGGCCGGCGGCTTCGCCTCGATCGGCATCGACGCCGCGGCTCACGGCTACCGCTATCTCGACTGCACGCCCTCCTCGACCTGCCAGGACACCGCGAACAACTTCGGCGGGACGGCGGTGCCAGATGGCTTCGCCGACGGGACGTTGTTCGGGTTCGACATCGGTTTCCTCAGCACCAACCTGGGATTCTTTCAGGCGTTCCACAACTTCCTCGGCGTGCGCGACAACTTCCGGCAGACGTACGCCGACCTCCTCTCCCTCGTCCGCCTGCTGCACGGCCACTCGATCGACAGTGCGCTCCACACCACGCTCAACGACAGTGAGATCTTCTACGTGGGCCACTCGCTTGGCGGCCTGATGGGATCGGGCTTCGTGCCGATCGAGCCGGGCGTGTCGGGGGCACTCCTCAACGCCACCGGCGGCGGTCTGACGAACGAGCTCTTCAGCAACTCCTCGATCGGCGCCGGGGCGCTCCCCACCGTCCAGAACATCCTCGGCCTCGATACGGCGCAGGTGTTCGATCACTTCGCGTTCGGCACCAACCTCGTCCAGGAGATCCTCGACCCCGCCGACGCGGTCAACTCCGCGAGCCTCCTGCTGTCGCCCGCGATCGGAGCGCCCCGGAACGTGATCCAGGTGGAGGACTACGGTGATCAGGTGGTGCCGAACGAGGCGAACGAGGCCCTGGCGGCGGCCGCCGGCCTCCAGATCTTCGACCCGTTCGTGCAGAACCTCCACCAGAACCCACTCCTGCTACCGATTGCCAACTTCGCGACCCCGCGCACGGTGACCGCCAACGCCGCCGCGGGCCTCGCCACAGCGGCGCTCCTCCAGAACGGGCCGGCAACCCACGCGAGTAGCGTGACCTCGGTGCCGGGAACGCTCACCTTCGTCCCCGAGTTCGCGCGCGTCGATGAGTTCCCGCAGGTGTTCCCGACCCTCGTGCGCGGCATCCGCGTCCCCAACGCCGGCATCTTCCCGGCGGTGCTCGCCTGGTTCCACGACATCGCGGCCAACGGCCCGCCGGGCACGTTCGCCTTCTCCGGCGACCCGGACTTCAACCCGGTCGAGAACACCGAAGCTCTCGCGGGCCCCTCGACGCAGTCCTTCTTCACCCGCACGGTCGACGCGGGGGGCGCACTCTCCGCGACGATCAGCGAGACGACCCCCGACGTCGTCGTTGCCTTCAGCTCGAACCTGGTCGACACCCGTCTCACCGCCGGGCGCTCGACCCTCGGCACGTCGGCCCTCGCCTCCGATCGGGACGTGCCCCCCGGTCCGGCGAGCTCCGTCGGTTCCCCCGGTTTCCTCCCCTTCTTCGTCACCTTGCAACGGGAGATTCCGGGCAGCTTCAGCGCGGACGTGTCGATCGCCTACACGACGGACGAGCTGATCGTGGCGGAGATCGCCCCCGGATCCGCCGACGAGAGCGCGCTGGTCGTCGCGCGCTTCACGCCAGGAACCTGCACCGTCGGCGCGGCCTCGTGCAGCGAGAACGCCGACTGTGGCGCCAACGGCCCCTGCGCGGGGACCGGCTACGTCCAGCTCCCGACCACGGTCAACACGGGCGGGCATACCGCCACGGCGACCGGCGTGACCTCCTTCTCCACCTTTGCGGTCGTGCATCCGGACGCGCTCGCGGGCGGCTACGAGCCCCCGGCGCTCCTGGCGGGCGCGGGGCGCGTCCGCGTGCTCGGAGGCGGGAGCGCGACCAGGGACTGCCGGGCACAGTGGGTACTGATCAACACGACCACGGACGTCGGCAACCAGGTCTGTCAGGACGGTGACGTGTCGTGCGACGGCGACGCGGTTCCCGACGGCGCCTGTACCTTCAAGCTCGGCGTGTGCTTCAACGCCGACTCACCGTCGTGCACCGCCGACACCACGGTCAGCTACGAACTGAACCGGCCCACGACGTCCCACGGAGACGCGCTCGCGCGGAGCGCCGCCAGCGCCCTCCTCGGCGCGCTCCAGGGTCTCGGCGGCACCGTGGGCGGCACGCACCAGAATGTCGTCACCTTCACCTCCCCCCTCATGGGGATCCGGTGCACGAGCCTGGCCGACGTACGGGTGGCGACGCGAGGTGTCCGTTCGGGGCGCTCCACGATCCGCGGAAGTGCCCGCTCCGGGGACGGCGTCCTCGACTCCGACCGGCTCCGCCTGCGGTGCGATCCCGCGAGTTGATCGTCGCTACCGGGTGGGGAGGATCGGTCGGGGTCGCTCAGAGCGGCTTCA
>VBLA01000250.1 GCA_005879245.1 Deltaproteobacteria bacterium | reverse complement strand
GCTCGCGACCACCCGTCGGATCGGCCCGAAGTACCAGCCGAGGATGAAGAGGAGGTGCGACGCCATGTTGGCGACCACCCCCCCGCCCGCCAGCTCCTTCTGGAAGAACCAGCCGCGCTTCTCGCCGAACACCTCGCTCACGTAGGCGTGCGCGTTGAAGCGAAGGACCTCGCCGAGCACGCCGGCAGCGAGCAGCTCGCGCGCGGCGGCCACCACCGGGAGGTGGCCGTAGACGTAACCCGCCGCGTGCATCACCCCCGCCTGCGTCGCGAGGGCGAGGATCGCCTCGGCATCGGCGAGCGTGGTCGCGACAGGCTTCTCGACGAAGAGATGAACGGGGCGGACGAGCGCGGCGCGCACGACGGGGAGGTGGGTGTGCGTCGGCGTACAGACGAAGAGCGCGTCGGGCGCCGTCTCCGCGTAGGCCTCTTCCAGGCTCGGGTAGAGCTTGGCGCGGAGGCCCTGGCTCGCGAGATGGGCGGCGAGCCCGGTGTCGCGGTCGACGAAGGCGACGAGCTCCGTCTCGGGATGAATCTGGAGGAGATGGCCATGGACCATGCCCATGCGGCCGGCGCCCACCACCGCGATGCGGAGCCGAGCGGGCGCGCTCATGCGGCCGCTTTCAGCGTCCGGCGGAGCCCGTCCGCCAGAGGTGTCAGCATCGGACGGAAGTCGTGCAGCAGCGCGCTCAGGTCGCAGGGCGCCTCCAGGAGCGCGCCGTGGACGTTCTCGACGGTGAGCGGCGGGTTGGCGAGCACGCGTTCGAGAAGCCAGGCGAGCACGAAGCTCGCGGCGATCGGCAGATGGACGCGCCGGCAACGTCGGCCAAGCGCGCCGCAGATCGCCAGGAGGAAGCCGTCGTAGGTGACGCGGTCGGGGCCGCCCACGTCGTAGGTGTGTCCGGCCGTCTCGGGCCGGGCGAGCGTCTCGACGATGAGCGACGTCAGGTCGTCGAGGTAGAGCGGGCGGAGGTGCCAGCGGCCGGGACCCACCACCGGGATGATGGGCAGCCGGCGCACGAGCCCCGCGAGCTTCGTGAACACCCCGCGGCTGCCGGGCCCGTAGACGAGGCTAGGGCGGAGGATCGTCGTCGCCAGATCCGAGCCGACGAAGAGCGCATCCGCGATCCGCTTGGTGCGGCCGTAGACGCCCGGGCGTGGCAGGTGGACGTGCTGCGTGCTGAGCACGATCACTCGCCGGCAGGTGCTCCGCCGGCACGCGTCGATGAGGGTGCTCGCCCCGCCGACGTTCACCCGGTAGGCGAGCGTCGGATCGAGACGCCCGGCCGAGGTGGCCGCGCCCAGGTGAACGACGGCATCCGCGCCGTCGACCGCCGCCACGACGCTCCGCTCGTCGGTGAGGTCGCCGAGGACGACCTCGACCCCCCGGGGTCCGACAATGAGGGGCCGACGGCAGAGGACGCGGAGGCGGTGGCCCGCCGCCGCGAGCCTCGGCAGGAGCGCCGTGCCGATGAAGCCGCTCGCTCCCGTGACGAGCACGCTAGCCACGTCCCCGCCTCATCCGGACCTCCTGGTGGAGCTGGTCCATCTGCTCCTTGGCGAAGCCGGCCCAGCGGTTGCCGGGGTAGTTCACCATGACGTAGCGGAAGCTCGCCTTCGCCTCCCGCAGCCGCCGGAGCTGCCGGAGGCAGAGGCCGACGTGGTAGTAGCTCTCGGCCACCCAGATGGAGGCGGGGAAGCCTTCGATGACGGCGCGGTAGCCTTCGAGCGCCTCGGCGGGCTTTCCCGAGCGGAGGAGACTCGCGGCGCGGAAGAACGTGCCGTCGCCCGCCGTCGTGGTGTCGCCGCCCAGCGCGATCGTGCGGTCGAAGTAGTGGATCGCCGTCGCGTAGTCCTGCTTCTCGAAGGCCTTCCAGCCGAGCTGGTAGTAGTACGTCGGTCCGTCGGCCCGGGCGATGTTCCAGAGCGTCGCCGCGAGGATGACGACCACCCCCAAGCCCACCAGGACGGGCTGCGCGCCCGTGAGCGCGCGGTCGAGCCCCGTCGCCGATTCGCTGCCGGCCACCCGTCGACGGACGGGAACGAAGCAGAACGCGAGACCGGCGAAGGTCGCGACGATGCCCACCCAGTCGATCGCGACGCGCCGGAAGACGAGCCGCACGTGCGGGCCGTCGGGGAAGACGAGCATGAAGGCCGGGCTCGTCAGGTAGACCCGTGCGGCGCCCTCGACCTGCCAGTTCGGGTAGTAGGACACGGCGATCTCGTGCGGCAGCCCGGGGCAGGTCGTCGTGAAGTCGATGGCGAGGTCATCGACGTGCTCGTCGATGGTGCAGTTGGCGCCGAGCGGCTCGTGCGGCAGGTCGGTCGGCGAGCGGCTGGTGAGCGGGAAGCGCGCGCGATCTCCTTCCGGAATGGTGTTCGCCGCGACGATCGGGACCTCGAGCGCCGTGTCGGTCGCGAACCAGCGGTGGAAGTCCCGTTTCCAGCGCACGGTCTCGACCGCGACCGGACGGTAGCGCGGCACCCGGACGTAGTGGGGATCGGCGCCCTTGCGATGGAAGATGGCGTAGGGCGGGAGATCGAAGGTGCGCTCCCAGCGCGGGTCCTTGGCGAGCGCGTCCTTCACGGTGGGCGTGATCGTGAGGAGGTCCTGGGCGTTGAAGAGGTCGAGGCGGAGCGTGCCGCGCTGGGGGTTGACGGTCGGATACGGGTAGCCCGGGATCACCCCGGTCCCGGCCACCGAGATCTCCGACTGGATGTAGTAGATGAAGGGCGCGGTGACGGGCGTCTGCAGCAGCAGGCCTTCGAGCGTCGCCCGGTGCGTGAAATGGGGCAGGCTCTCGAAGATGCGCATGCTGCCGAAGCGTTCGTACTGCGGGGAGTTCTCGTAGGCGATGCGGGGATCACTCGGCTTCCCCTTGAGGGCGTTCATGAGCTGCATGAGCGTCGGATAGGTCGCCTTCTTCTCGATCCCCTCGTAGTTCCATTTGATCCACTGGGGGATGTACGTGACAGAATTGTTCACCCACGCGACCGTTCCCGCCGCGAGCGCGAGGGCGGGGAGAGCGGCAGCCCGCACCTGGCCGAGCAGCCGGGCCACCAGGTCGATCGCGAGCAGGATCATCAGGAACTGCGCGAAGGGTGCGAAGCGGATCTCGGGCAGGCCGACGCTCGTGGCGTTGTAAAAGGCGATCGCCGTGACGACGATCCCGAAGAGCACGTACCGCCCGGCGCGGGTGGCCGGTGTGGGACGGACGATCACCCAGAGGGCGTCGAGCGCGGCGAGCACGGCGATCGGCTGGAGGACCTTCGGCAGGATCTCGCGCCAGGACTGGAAGTGCCAGGTCCAGTTGATCGAGGTGGCGTAGCCGATCTTCGCCATGAGCGGGAAAAGCCAGAATCCCATCAGCAGGACCGCGGTCACGTACACGCGCAGCAGGTAGCGGAGGTTCCGCGCGAACCGCTGGCGGTCGAGCAGGAAGAAGAGCGGCGGCACGGTGGCGTTCAGGAAGGCGACCGGATGGCAGAGGCCGGCGAGCGCGAGGACGACCGCGAGCGTCCGCCAGCCGCGTCCCGTTTCGATGCCCCGGTAGACGCCGCCGAAGAAGATCACCGCCAGACCGAACGCGAGGCTGAAGGCGAACTCTCCGGCGAGCGTCGACGGGATGTTGCCGCCCCACATCGAGTTCCCCTCGTTGAAGAGGAACGCGAGGCTCGCCACCGCCCCCAGCGCCGGAACGGGGAAGCCGTAGCCGAGACCGCGCAGCGCGAGCAGGCTGGCGAGCGGCAGCAGGAACGTCCCGCTCACCGTGATGAGCTTGAAGGCGATGTTGATCGGGATGATCGTCCCGAGACCGACGATCGCGAGCGACGGAGGAAGGAAGT
>VBLA01000213.1 GCA_005879245.1 Deltaproteobacteria bacterium | reverse complement strand
GACGAGGGCGTGCGGTGCAATCCCGGCCTCGCCCTCCCGCACCTCTACCGCGCCGCCGCGCTCGAAGCGCTCGGGCGACGCGACGAGGCCATCGACGAGGCGCGGCGCACGACGGACATCGATCCGCAGGCCGTCGATGCCTGGATGCAGCAGGGCCGGCTCCTCGAGCAGGGCGAGCGCTGGGCGGACGCGGCCGCGGCCTACGACGGGGCGCTCGCCGCCGATCCGACGCTCACGGACGCGGCCATGGACGCCGGGGTCCTCTACCACTATCGGCTCGGCGACTCGGCGCGCGCCGCGGCTCGCTATCGCGCGGCGCTCGCCGCCGTGCCCACCCACTACGGGGCCCACTACCAGCTCGCCATCGCGCTCTTCGCGACCGGCGCCGAGACCGACGCCGTCGCCGCGTGGCGCGCCTTCGTGCCGCTCGCCGAGGCGATCGGCGATCAGGCCTCGCTCGCACGGGCGCCGGCGCGCCTGCGCGAGCTCGCCGCCCCACGCTCCTCGTCATGGCGCCGTTCCGGATCGTCTTCGTCCACACCGAGGATCGGTCCTTCGCCGACACTCAGATGTTCGGCATCCAGTTCATGCCGGTCTGGGCGTACACGCTCGCCGCCCATCTGGCGGCGCTTCCCGACCTGGAGATGGAGCTCCTCGACCTCCGGATCGAGTCCATCGCGGCGGCCCGCGCGGCGGACCTCTTTCTCTTCACCGGGATCAACCAGGACTACGAGGCCATCGTCGCGGCGCGCGCCGCACTCGCGGCCATCTTCCCCGAGGCGCGCTGCGTGATCGGGGGGCCGATCTGCTGGTCCTTCAAGACGGCGGGCAGGATCGACGCGCTCGGCATGTTCCACCACGTCGTCGTGGGCGACGGCGAGGAGATCGTCGCGCGTCTCGTCACCGACCTCCGCGACGGGCGACCGCTGCCGTGGCTCCTCGAGGTCTCGACGCGCTTCGCGCTCGGCCGCGCGCTGCCCATGCAACGCCCCCTGCTCGCGCGGACGATCCGTCGCTACTACGGCGCCGTCCTCGAGATATCGCGCGGCTGCCCGTTCCTCTGCGAGTTCTGCGACATCCGCATCCTGCCCGACAACAACCGGGCGCACGTGAAGGACCCCGCACTCGTCGTCGCCGAGCTCGACACGCTCCACGACCTCGGCGTCCGCCAGGTGCTCCTCGCGTGCGACAACTTCGTCGGCGATCTGCGCTGGGCCGAGGAGGTCTGCGATCGCATCCTCGCGTGGCAGGACGTCACGGGCAAGGCGCTGAGCCTCTACACGTGGCTCACGATCAACGTCGCGCGCCACTCCGATCTCCTCGCGAAGCTCCGGCGAGCCGGGTTCGACATGTTCTTCATCGGCGTCGAGAGCTTCAACCGCTCCTCGCTGCTCGAGACGGCGAAGGTGCAGAACACGGCGCTGAAGCTGGCGGCGGCACTGCGGACGATCCAATCTCACGGCGTGATCGTCGTGGCCGGCCTGATCTTCGGCTTCGACACGGATCCGGACGACATCGCCGAGGTGATGCTCCGCGGGATCCTCGAGAGCGGCCTCATCTCGGGCGATCCCTCCCTGCTCACGGCGCTCCCGGGAACTCCGCTGTACACGCGCATGGCGCTCGCCGAGCGCCTCCGTGACGTCCGCTTCGGGCTCGGCGGCTTCAAGTACCGGACGAACATCCGGTACCTGAAGCCCGCCGCGCGCATCCGTGCGGACTTCCAGACCTTCGTGCGGCGCTACAACGACGGCCGCTACCAGTACGAGCGCCTGACCCGCTTCTATGCCTGCCTCGACTCGGCGCACTACCGGCCGCCGCGGACGGCGGGCTGGGCCGATCTCCGGCGGCTCTCCGCGATGACGCTCGGGAACGCGCGCGCCGTGCGCCTCATCGCCCTCCGCGTCTTTCGCCTGCTCCGCGCGCCGACGCGCGTGTGGTGGCTCGCCCGCGCGCTCGCGACGACGTGCGCGCGCACTTCCTCGCAACGCCCGCTCTGGTTCTACTTCAAGTTCTGGCTCTTCAACTGGAGCAACACCGTCATGAAGTACGCGGGCCTCTCGGACGCGGACTTCGACGTGGAGTCGGTACTCGAGGCGTTCACCGCCGCGCAGGTGCTGCCGGTGGCGTACGAGGCCTCGGGCGAGGAGCATATCGCCCCCGGCAAGACACGCGCCCAGCGCCGCGTCACGACGGCGGCGCTCCGCGAGTTCGTCGGCGACCGCCTCGAGCCCGCGTAGCTCGCCCACCCGGCGGCCGTTGCAATGGCCACTGCCGTCGCGCAGAAGGGCCCGATGAACGACATCCTGCGCCGTCACGAACCCGACATCTATGCCCTCCTCCGCATCGTCACGGGATTCCTCTTCCTCTGGCACGGGACGGAGAAGATATTCGGGTTTCCCGAGGCTCCGCCGGCCGGCGCGCCGGCGTTCATCCTCTGGGTGGCCGGACCGATCGAGCTCGTGTGTGGATTCCTGGTGATGATCGGGCTCCTCACGCGCCCGGCGGCATTCCTCGCGAGCGGCCTCATGGCGTTCGCCTACTGGCTGGCCCACGGGACTCGCGCTCTCTTGCCGATCCTCAACCAGGGAGAGCTGGCGGTGCTCTACTGCTTCGTCTTTCTCTTCATCGCCGCGCGCGGCCCGGGGCGGTGGAGCGTGGACGGCGGCGGGACCTGAGCCACGCGATCAATCGTCAGGAAGCCGTCAGCGTCTTCCAGTGTCTATTTGAGGGTGACCGCTGACAACGTACCGTCGAAGTTCTCCCAGAATTCGTGCAGGCCGTGCAGCTCCGGGTGAAAGTGGTTCTCGACCATCTCGTGGTAGGCGTTGTCCTTGCTCATGTGCTCGTGCATGACGCGGTGGATGCCGATCACCAAGCCGGTCCTGTCTTGCCCGTGGGTGCAGTGAACGAGAACTCCGCCACCGGCCGCAATCACCTTCTCTGCCTCGACGAGCTTGCTCACCTCGGGTCGAACGAACGTGTTCGAGATGTTGTCGAAGAGATCCTTGTCCCCCTCCGGCTGGATGCTGAGCAGGTGCACGTCGAGACCGATCGCTGTCGCACCGCCGTCCGATCCCTCCGAGTCGAAATTCAGCTTGACGACGTGATGAACGCCCTGGCCCTTGAGATAAACCCACTAACAAAGACTCTGTGTGCCGCGCGGCGAGGTGGGTGGCAAGCAGGAGCAGAGCCGCGTCGATGTGCCGCTGCATCGCTACGTCGCAGACCGCGTAGCCCAAATCAAGAGGCGTTCTTGCACCTCATCATCGAAGCCCCTTTACCGGGTCGGGATGTTGGCCAGGCGCGTCGGAAACTCAAAAGGCCGAATTGAGGGATCTCCTCTTATCATCCCCCGGAACTTCGCCGCAGATCGAGGTGCCCGCGGAGCTCGGCGCTCGAGGGGCACGGGCGCTGGAACAGTCAACGCCGACGGAAGCGATCTGATACCTGACCAACGTTGGAGCCGACGGCGAAGGGAATCGTAGCGCCGCGGCTGCGTTGCAAGATTGCCGGGGCGGAAGGACGCACGCTTTGCCGCCGCCCGCCGCGCTCCCTATAGTCCCGCGACCCGATGTTCCCGGCGAGCTTCTGGCTCTATCTCGTGAGCCGCTTCGGCAGCGCGACGGCGATGATGATGCTCCGGGCCGCCGTCGCGTGGCACGTCTATGCCCTGTCGCGCTCGGCCTTCCTGCTGGGGCTGATCGGCCTGGTCCAGTTCGTACCGGCCCTGGCCCTCACGCTCGTGGGGGGGGCGCTGGCCGACAGCTACGACCGGCGCCGGATCATGATGCGCGCGCAGGTCGTGCCGCTCGTGAGCGCGGCGGCACTCTTCCTCGCGACGCGGAGTGGCGCCGTGACGCTCCCGCTCCTCTACGGGGTCATCCTCCTCGTCGCCGTCGCCGGCGCCTTCGAGAGCCCGTCCCGGATGGCGCTCTTGCCGACCCTCGTCGAGCGCGACGTCTTTCCGCGCGCGGTCACCATCGCGGCCACCAACCAGGCGCTCGCCTTCGCCACCGGCCCGGCCGCCTGCGGCTGGGTCATTGCCGCCGCGGACGTGGGCACGGTCTACGCGGTCGACGCCGCGCTGGTCGCGACCTCGCTCCTCGCGCTCGCGTTCCTCCGGTCGTCGGGCACCCCCGTCGCACGCCGGGTCCCTGGCCTCCGGGCGGTGCGCGAGGGCCTCGCCTTCGTGCGCGCGCACGAGGTGGTCCTCGGCTGCATGACTCTCGATCTGCTGGCCGTCGTCTTCGGCGGCGCCGGCGCGCTCCTGCCCATCTACGCGACCGAGATCCTCCACGTGGGCCCGAAGGGCTATGGGATCCTCTCGTCGTCCTTCGAGGCGGGGGCGCTCGTCATGTCGCTCCTCTTGACGGCCCTGCCGCCCATCACCCGCGCGGGACGCGCCCTCCTCGGGACGGTCGCGATCTACGGCCTGGCGACCATCGTGTTCGGTCTCTCCCGCTGGTTTCCGCTCTCCGTCCTCGCCTACGCGGCGGTCGGCATGGCCGACCAGGTGAGCGTCGTGCTCCGCAGCACGACGATCCAGCTCTCGACGCCGGATGCTCTCCGGGGGCGCGTGAGCGGGGTGAACATGCTCTTCATCTCCGCCTCGAACCAGGTCGGTGCGGCCGAGTCGGGATTCGTGGCCGCCCTCACCGACGCGACCTTCTCGGTGGTGACCGGCGGGATCGCCTGCCTCGTGGTGGTGGCGATCGTCGCCACCAGGCTGCCCGCGCTGCGGAACTACCGGACCGACCGGGTCCGCCTGGAGTGACGAGCAATTGCGACGAGGACGGCGGCAGCATAGGAGGCCAGCCATGTGCGCGACACGCCCTGGCTGGCCCCTGGCTATCCTCTTCGTGCTGCTCGTTCCGCTCGGCGTCCTCCATGCCGACGAGAGCCCCGCTCAGGCGAAGCGGACGATCTCGGTCACCGGGGAAGGGGAGGTGAAGGCGGTACCCGATCGCGTCCTCGTGTCCTTCGCCGTCGAGACGACCGCATCGCGCGCCGCGGAGGCGGTGACCGAGAACGCCAAGCGGAGCACCGCGGTCGCGCAGGCGTTGAAGACGCAGATCGCCGCGGAGGACACGATCACGACGAGCCGCTACACGCTCGAGCCGCGCTACGAGACCGCCCGCCCGGGCGAGTCGCGCGAGCCGCGCATCACCGGCTACGTCGCCCACAGCGAGGTCCTGGTGGAGAGCCGCCAGGTCGACAAGGCGGGCGCGCTCATCGACACGGCAACCGGCGCCGGAGCGAACCGCGTCGGCTCGCTCCGCTTCTCCCTCTCGCAACGCAGCGAGCAGCTGGGTGCCGCGCTCGAGAAGGCGGGCGCGAGCGCGCGCGCGCAGGCGGAGAGCGCCGCCCGCGGGCTCGGGGTGAAGCTGAAGCGCGTCCTCTCGGCGAGCGTGCAGCCGCAGGCGATCGTCATGCCGCGCCGGTTCGAGGCGATGGCCGCCGAGGCCCGCACCCCGTCGACCCCGATCGAGCCGGGGGAGGCGACGGTGTCGGCGACGCTGCAGGTGGTCTACGAGATCGAGTGACGCTCGGAGGGTTTCCGCTTCTCGCCGGGCGTGACGTTCCTGTTAAGCGGCGTTTCGGGTCTTTCGTCCGCTCGCCCTGTTTCGTTGGCCGGGTGGCTGGCACCTGCGTTGCTCCGGAGCTCCGCGATGCCCAGCGCCTCCCTGGTTCTGCTGCACGCGATGGCGGACGAGGCCATGCGCTACCTCTACGTCGTCTCCCGGATCGGCGAAGGGATCTCCTCGTCCCTCGCGGGACTGCTCGTCGCCGTGGTCCTCATGGTGACGCTGGGGCTCGCCCGCCGCGCTACCTCCGGCGCTAGAGCAGGGGAGGGGAAGACGAACGTGGAGGCCGACGGTGGCAGCACGGCTTGTCGCGCGCGGACACGCCGTGGTACTCGCGGCGCATGGACCTTGCGACGGTTGATCGTCTTCTCACGACCACGCGCTCGGTCAGGCGGCGTCTCGATCTGACCCGCGCAGTGGCTCCGGAGCTCCTCGAGCGGTGCATCGAGATCGCGTTCCAGGCGCCGACCGGCTCGAACGCGCAGGGCTGGCACTTCGTGATCGTGAGGGATCCGGAACGGCGACGCAGACTCGCCGCCCTCTACCGGAAGGGATTCGAGCTGCTCGGTGAGCTGTACGGTAGCGACGGGCCGTACTCTGCGGGGGATCTGCGCGCGCGACAGTTTCCCCGCATGCACGGGTCGGCGGCGCACCTGATGGAGCACCTGCACGAGGTGCCCGTGCTGGTGGTACCGTGCATCGAAGGGCGCTTCGAGACCGCCGGCGTCGCGGTGCAGGCATCGCTCTACGGCTCGATCCTCCCCGCCGTCTGGTCGCTCATGCTGGCGCTCCGTGCCCGCGGTATCGGCTCGGCGTGGACCACGGATCATCTCTTCTACGAGAGCGAGGCGGCCGAGGTCCTGGGAATTCCGGAGACGGTCACGCAGGTGGCGCTCCTGCCGGTCGCGCACTTCACGGGCACCGACTTCAAGCCGGCCAAGCGGCTCCCCGCAGGCGAGCGCACGCACTGGGATCGCTGGGGCGGACGGCGGTGACGCTCCAGGCCTGGCTCCTCTTCTGCGCGACCGAGGCCGTGCTCTGCTTCACGCCGGGTCCGGCCGTGCTCCTCGTCGTGTCGCTCGCCCTCACGCGGGGCGTGCGCGCGGGCTTCGG
>VBLA01000212.1 GCA_005879245.1 Deltaproteobacteria bacterium | reverse complement strand
GGATCGAGCCGACGACCTTCACGACATTCGCCAGCGGCTCGAGCCCGAGCCGGATCGGCTTCGACACGAGCACGAGCCCGCCACACCGCCCCGGCGCCGTGCTCGGCACGCTCAACCTGGCCGACGTGATGGCGGCCTTCCCGCCGACCACCAACTTTTCGGCGCCGCCCTCGGGCGTGGTCGTGCAGGGCCAGGCCAACGTGCCGTCGAACCAGTTCGCATTCACCGTCCGTCTGCGCGTGACCGACGGCGACGACTCGAGCAACGCCGGCGAGGACCGGAAGGTCTTCTTCGTCCATCACGACCCGACCAACCATCGCGGCTGGCCGATTGCCATCGACGCCAACGGCGATGGCCTCACCGACGGCGGCGGGGAGCCTCCGCCGCAGATGGCGGACCTGGACGGCGACAACAAGATGGAGATCGTGTTCGCGACCGCGGCCGGACGGATCTACGCCTACCATGAGGACGGCACGCTCGTGGCGGGCTTCCCGGTGAGCACCAACACGAAGCGCAACGTGACGCCGCACCTCGGCGCCCCGGTCTTCGCGAACGGGCGGATCGCGCCCCCGTCGCCGACCACGACGTCCCGCCCGGCGATCGCCGACCTCGACGGCGACGGCTATCCCGAGATCGTCTACGCCAACATCGAGGGCGACGTGTACGTCTTCCGCCACGACGGCACGCCCTTCCCGGGCTTCCCGGTGCGCATCGACCCGTCGCTGTCGTCGCCGGCGGTCCGCACCAACAACAACCACCTGAAGACGGGCATCTTCGGCTCGCCGGTGCTGGCCGACCTCGACGGTGACGGCTTCCTCGACATCGTGGTGGCCGCGATGGACCAGCGCCTCTACGCCTGGAACCGGAGCGGTGCGCTGCTGCCGGGCTTCCCGGTGCGGCTCCAGGACGCCAATCCCGGCCAGAGCCAGACCCCGGTCGGCGCGGAGAGCATCAACACGCCGGTCGTTGCCGACCTCGATGGCGACGGCCATCCCGAGATCGTGATCGAGACCAACGAGGTCTACAAGGCGAGCGGCAACTCGAGCCAGTTCTTCCCGAACGAGCAGGGGAACCCGACCTCGATACCCGGGCTCAACACCGGCACCGTGCTGGCCGCCGCGTTCGCCGCGGCGGGCGGGTCGGGGCGCATCTACGCCGTGCACCACGACGGCATGATGCACGCCGGCGGGCCGTTCGTCGCGGGCTGGCCCGTCCAGCTCGACGGCCTCTCGATCAACATCCTGCCGCTGATCGGCCCCGGCCACAACGTGGCCGTCGGCGATCTGGATCCCGGCTCCCCCGGCCTCGAGGTGGCGGCGAGCCTCACGACCTCCAACCTCGTCCTCTTCCGGCCCGACGGCACGCGCATCCGCGACCTGGACCCGAGCACGCACGGGGCGGCATCCGATGCGACCCAGGACAAGGGCAGCGTGCTGAACCTCTTCGAGTACCCTGCGATCGGCGACATCGACCGCGATGGCAAGCTCGACCTGAGCAAGGTGGGAATCACGCTGAACGGCATCGTAGACCTGGTGCTCGTCGGGCAGAACATGCCCTTCAACCACGTGCTCCAGGCCTGGACCGGGGCGACCGGGCAGCCGCTTCCCGGCTTCCCGAAGGTGATCGACGACTTCGGCCTCACCACCGTGCCGCTCATCGCCAACGTGGGCGCGACCTCCGATGTCGGCGACACGCTGAACCTCCCGGAGCTCGTCTCCGGCAACGGGCTCTATCTCGTCCACGCCTTCGACGCGTCGGGCCAGGAGCCCGCGGGGTGGCCGAAGTTCACCGGCGGCTGGATGACGGGGCAACCAGCGGCGGGCGACATCGATGACGATGGGCTCCTTGAGATCGCCTGGGCGACGCGCGAGCGAAACTTCTTCATCTGGGACACGCCGACACCGATCTGCAACACGGCGACGACGGCGAACCTCGACGGCCGCGACGGCGCCTACAACCCGCTCGTGAACACCCACAACAACAACCGCTACGGCGAGGACACGCTGCCACCGGCGCGCTTCATGCCCGGCGACATCGTCACCACCTCCCGGGACCGGGTCGCGAACACGATCACGCTCGGCCTCTCGCGCATCCCCGGCGATGACATGTTCTGCGGCACGGCCACGCGGTTCGACTTCCGCTTCTCGACCGCGGGGCCGATCACCACCCAGGCGGCTTTCGACGCTGCCACGGCGGTCGCGAGCGTGCCTCCCCCGCCGCCGGGGAGCCGCACCACCGGCGGGTCGTTCACCGTCGGCGACCCGCGTTTCGCAGAGCAGCTTGTCTTCCTCGGCGTCCAAGTGCTCGATGGCGCCGGCAACCGCTCGCCGCTCACGTCGGTCGGGAGTTTCGACTTCACACCGCTGCCGCCGGCCTTCACGATTCAGCGGGCTGCGCTCCTGCGTCCGCCCGGCCCGACGAACGATCGGCTCACCCTCCAGGCGCTCGTCCCCCTGCCGATCACGACCTTTGACCCGATGACCGAGGCGTTCAGCGTAGCGATCGCCGACGCCGACGGGAATTTCTACACTGCCACAGTCCCCGCGGGATCGTTCGTCCGCAACGCGGCCCGCACGCGGCTCGCGTTCCACGACCTGACCGGCACCCGCGCGAACGGCCTCACCCAAGTGGTGCTGTTCGCCGACCGCCGCAGCGGCGGCATGAGGTTCCGCCTCCGGGGCCGGAAGCTCGACCTCTCGGGCGCCGACAAGGCGCTGATCACGACCAGCCTCGGCTTCGGCCCGGACGCCTTCCTCTCAACGAACACGTTCCGGGCCTTCCGGGCCGGGTTCACGTTCCCGTGACGCCCGGATTCGTTCGCGCGAACCCCCCGGCAGATCCTCATCCCTTCGTCGTCACCGTCGTCTCGTCTTCGTGAGGCGGTTTCTCTCTTGGACTGGGTACAGCATCCTGCCGACGCCGAGGTCGGCGACGGTAATGCAGGGGCGCATCCCGCCGGGGACGCTTCCGAAGGCCCGCCCCGTGAGCACGCGCGGATGTAGTCCTCGCGACGACGAGCTGCTTCAAGTTCTCCGAGCGCGCCCGTGCTCTTGTCTGGCGCGGTCGCGCGCGAGCAGCCAGGCGAGCGTCGTCCGGGTGGCGTCGCGGAGCGACCGGCCGAGGAGGCCTGCCGCGCCGACGGCGGCGTAGCCGACGACGATCGCGGCCGGGCGCCTCGGCCCGCGCCGGGCGGCCGCCAGACTGGGAAGCGGCGAGCGGGCCACCCGGCGCAGAGCGTGCGCTACCTCGCGCGGCGGATGCGACCGGGTGTGCCACGGTCGCGCTCCGCGTCTCCACCCACCCCCTCTGGGTTCTCGTGCCTCACCGCGCTCGGCGGCACGTGCGGCGGTGGCCAGATCGGGAACAGCTCGACCTCGTGCAGCCGGCCTCCCACTGCTCTGGCGATGCCTGGTGTTCACCCTCTGTTCAGGTCGCGGGTCAGCTCGGTGCATGTCGTCAATGGCCACGCGATGGCCACGCGACGTAGTTCCCCCTTGACCTGAGGTGAAGATTGCTCCACATGCGACACCAGACCCCGGCACAAGTCGTACTTGCGGTGCGGCGACATGGCACCGGAGGGCCAGAGGTGCGTCCGGCCATCGCGCACGGAGGTGCTCCTCCGTCACCGTTCTCGTGCGCTCGGCTTCCGTGGCTCATCGCGCTGGGCGCTCGCGCTCCTCTGCGTCCTGGTGCCTCGCGCCGCCGGCGCCCATACCTGCGGCGGCACCACCGCGTGCGCCTGCGGCGACACGGTGGCCCGTAACTACACGCTGCCCAGCGACATCGGCTGCCCCCAGCGTGCGACGGGCCTGACGCTCACCTCCGGCGTCACCGTGGACGGCGCGGGCCACAAGCTCACGGGCGCGGGGGACCTGTCCCACGGCAACGACAACATCACCATCGGCTCGAGCGGGTGGTAACACGATTGCGGACGTCCAGATCCACGACAACGGCAACTTCGTCGCCCTCACCCCAGGGGGGAATCACGACGGCTACGGCGTCGTCTTCGTGAAGTCCAAGGGGAATACGGTGACCTCCCCCGGCGGCCAGACGGTCATCGCGGCGAATGCGGACGAGGGTATCCACTTCGGGACGGGCAGCAGCGGCAATGCGGTCGTGGACAGCGTCATTCAATTCAACGAGGAGGAGCAACTGTACCTCGTGAACACACAGCTCAACCTCTTCCTCAACAACACGGTCCGGGCCGGTGCCCCGGGGTACTGCCGCGGGAATCAGGTGCCGACCTACTGCTGCACGGGGGTTGATGCGGGCACCTGCGGGACCGTCGGGGCGTACGTGAAGAACTCGGATCAAAACGTCTTCATCGGCAACGGCTTCTACACCGCGGCGGTCATCTTCATCGGCGACTCCGACCACAACGACTTCGGGAGGGACGGCAGGGGGAATACGATCGACGGGGGGAGGCTGGAGTTTCAACAACTGGAGCAGTCCCCGTTCAGCCCCCCTCACGACAACCGGGTGTATCGGGCCTCCATCACGAACACGGCCGCGGGGCACCGCTACTGCGTGCACTTCAAGATGGAGTCGCCCTCCGCCCCCCTGCCGTACGGCAACGCCATCTCGGAAGCGGCGCTTCAGTGCAACAGGGGCCAGGTCGCGGTGGACGGTCCCGGCGTGACGAGCGGCGGCCCGAACGCCCTCTGTGCGGCGACGTGCCGCGACGCGAGCGGGGACACGACCGTCTGCGCGATCAGCGACCCGAACCGCCCGAGCCTCGTCACGCAGCAGTCCGCGCCGTGCCTCCCGTGATCTGACGACGGCTGAGCCGCATCGCCGGCCTGCTTCTCGAGCGTGGCCAGGATCTGTGCGCGTCGCGCGTCGAGGTCGCGAAGCGATCGCTCGGCGGGGTGGCGGCTCTGGTTGCCGCCGCCCGCAAGCAGAAAACCAGAGCCTGCGAACGTGAAAACCAGGAGAAAAAACCGAAGAATTCTGCGGAGGAGATAGGGGGGGGAATCACCCGATTGGCTGCGGGAGGCAGCCGGCTTGCAGGTGGTCCGCCTCCCGGCCTTCCTCGGCTCCCGGCGGAACGCGCCGATGGACAACTCCGCGGTGGAGGGCTGGCTCGACCTCGTGAGCCAGCGCATCACCGGCCCCCTCGGGATGAACGACACCTTCCTCATCGCCATCCCGAACCAGCAGCCGCGCCTCGCGGCCGGTTATGCCCAAGCCCTGGCGAAAGGCGACGGTGGCGGACGACGGTAATACGGGCATCTCGCCGGTCAGTCCCGGCTTCGGCTACTCCAGCACGCCCGCGGTCAGGATCGTGGGCGGCGGCGGAGCGGGCGCGGTCGCCCTGGCGATCCTCGATGGGTCCGGGGGGGTGAAGGGAATCGACGTGAAGACCCCGGGGCAGGATTACGACACCTGCGGCTCAGACAGTGGCGACGCTCCTCCGCCTCGCGTACAGCCGAGCCCGCCTTGCGCACGTTGGACGACGCGCCGTGAACGCCTTGCGAGGCATGAAGACGACGCCTACCATGGCGCGCATGTTCGGCATGGGCTTCGGCGAGCTGCTCGTTGTGCTTGTGATCATCTTGGTGGTCTTTGGACCCGGCCGGCTGCCCGAGATGATGGGGAGCCTCGGCAAGGGCATGCAGGCCTTCAAGAAGGGACTGCGTGAGCCGCCGGAGGTCGAGGCGAAGCCTGAGGCGCAAGACGCTGCCGTCAGGGCGAAGCCAGAAGCCTAGTGCTGTAGGTCGTCAGAGTCTTCTGGACCATTCGGGCTCGTGAGCAAGTCACACTCGCGGCGCGTTGCGGTCGTCATGCCACGCTCAGCTTCGCCCGCCGTCGCCGTGCCAGCGTCTCGCGTTTGATCCGCGCACGCCGGTCCAAGATCGCCCGTCCTGGCTACAAATGTCATCCCCGTGCTGGCCGCGGTACGACGTGCCGCATGATCGATGTCCTTCGGTTCGTGGTGGGCCTGGCCGTCGACGTCGTGCGCAGCCGCGCCGGTCTCGTCGCCGAGAACGCGCTGCTTCGGCAGCAGCTCATCGTGGCGCAGCGAAAGATCGCGGGCCGGGTCCGGTGGGCACCGTGGCAGCGCTTTACGATGGGGCTCGCCGCACGCCTGGTGCCGGCGTGGCGCGACGCCACGTTGCTCGTCCAGCCGGCGACCATCCTCCGCTGGCACCGGGCAGGCTTCCGCGTGTTCTGGCGACGACGCTCTCGGCCGTTGGGGCGACCCCCGACGGCGTGGGCGGCGCTGATACGCGAGATGGCCACCCGCAATCCGCGCTGGGGCGCAGAACGCCTCCGCGGCGA
>VBLA01000211.1 GCA_005879245.1 Deltaproteobacteria bacterium | reverse complement strand
GACCGCAACTTCGACGTGCGCGCATCGATCTGGAATCTGACAGCGCGGGACCACGAGCTGGTGGCCGTCGGCCGCCGTCGGGGCGCCGCGGTCAAGTTCTGCGGCTCGGGCGGATCTGTCCTCGGGGTGATGCGCGACGACGCCGAGTATCCTGCCCTGGAGACGGCCTACCGCGACGCTGGCTGCTCGATCCTCCGGCCGGAGGTCGCCCTCGGCTAGCGCGTCACGCGGCCCGGCCATGCTTCCCTGAATGCCTGGCCGGGAGCCAGGATGCATCTCTAACCGCTGGTCGTGCTAATATCTTCGCGTCACCCGGAAAGGCGAACTAACGGGCGCCGGTTAGCGAGCTAGTTAGGCGCCTGCGCGTGCCCCGGTTCGGGTCCACTGGCCCATGACGCCGTTACCGCTGCTCATCGCCTCGATCGCCGTCGCCGGCGGAGCCTGTCTCCAGAGCTCGGTCGGCTTCGGCCTGAACCTCGTCGCGGCACCCGTGCTGATCGCCATCGACCGCCGCCTGGTTCCGGGACCGGCAGCACTCCTCTCCCTCGTCCTCACGATCCTGGTGGCGCACCGCGAGCGGGACGCGATCGACCTGCGGGGGGTCGGGTGGGCGCTCGTCGGACGGATCCCGGGGACGGTGCTCGGCGCGCTCACCGTCGCCGTCCTGAGCGAGCGTGGACTCGGCATCGCGTTCTCGGTGCTGCTCCTGGTCGCGGTCGCGCTGAGTGCTTCGGGCTACGCGCTGCCGCGCACGGCGCCGACGCTCGTCGGGGTCGGACTCCTGTCGGGCTTCATGGGTACGACCACGTCCGTCGGCGGTCCACCCATGAGCCTCATCTATCAGGACGAGGAGGGAGCGACGATCCGGGGAACGCTCGCCGGGTTTCTCACCGTGGGCATCTCCCTCTCGCTGGTGTCGCTCGCGCTGGTGGGACGGTTCGGAGCGGCGGAGGTCGGGGCGTCGGCTGCGCTCTTGCCGGGGCTGCTCGTGGGCTTCGTGCTGTCGCGCTGGACGGCGCCGCGCCTCGACGGCCATCACACGCGGGCGGCCGTGCTCGTCGTCTCTGCGGCCTCGGCGGTGGCACTCCTCGCCCGCGACCTTTTTTCGTACTGACCCCCGTCCGCGCGTTCGCAGTGCTACGATGCCCTCCGCTGGCGAAGCATGGCGCCTGCGCCGTTCGCACGGTGGGACGGCCCGAAATGTCGAAATCTCCGTCGCCAGTGCGCAATCGCGCACAGCGCGGTGCTACGACCATGATGTCTTACGTATCGACGGCGTCCCGGCACCGTGCTTGCTATAGTCCCGCAAACCGTCAGGCGGCTCGTGATTCGAGGCGGCGACCATCGCTGTTGCGGCGGGCTGCGGGGACGAGCAGGGGGGGAACAACATGCGAACTCTCGTACACTTCCGCTCCGAGTGGTACCGTGCGCCCATGGGGCGACGGGTGGGGATGTGGATGGCGGTGGGGATGCTCCTCGCGGGCGCGGTCGGTGTCGGTGCCGACGTGGCTCCTTCGAGCGCGCCCGGCGCCTA
The DNA here is from genome assembly GCA_005879245.1 of Deltaproteobacteria bacterium. Classification (GTDB taxonomy): domain Bacteria; phylum Desulfobacterota; class Binatia; order DP-6; family DP-6; genus DP-23. The sequence continues at coordinate 4,485 of VBLA01000211.1, read as the reverse complement.
CGCGGTGCTCGGCTTCAAGAGCGTCACGCTGCGCTCGTTGGTGAAGGTGGATGCGGGCGACGTCGGGTGCGACGGCAAGGGTGGCACGATCACCCTCATGTCGCGCGCCCACGTGACCGGAGTGGTCGCCGCCGAGAGCGTGCGCCTCGGGCGCAACACCAGCGTCGGTCAGCTCTTCTGCACCACACAGCTGGATGCGACGGCGAGCACGTGCCAGGCGATAACGGTTCCTCTCGTCAATTCCGCGGAGCTGCCGACGTTCAACCCGAATCCCGGGCAGCAGGCGATCCGTGTGCAGCCACGAGCGAGCATGCGGGCCGTTGCGGCGGGCGCCTACGCCGATGTGATCGTGGGGGATCGCGGTCAGCTCACGCTCTTGGGCGGTGAGTATCAGGTGCGTTCGATCTCCCTCGGCAAGCGCGCCCATCTCACGTGTCAGGCCGCGTGTCACATCGTGGTAGCGGAACGCGTCCTCATGAAGGAGTTCTCCGAGATCGGCGCTCTCGACCCCCGGACCGTCGAGGTCGACGTGCGGGGCGGCGGTCAGCGCGCGGCGTTCCGCGCCTTCCGTCGCTCCGTGGTGGCGCAGATCGTCGGGGCGAGCGACCTCTAGTAGACGGCGTCCGCGGTTGGCAGGGCCGGGGGGAGCCTTGACCACTCCCCCCCGGTCCCCTTAGTCTCCCCCACCGTACGCCCGCGCGCGGGCCACGGCGTCCGTGGTCGGGCGCCGGCAGGATCTCGCTGGTGGACGAGGGGGGTCCAAAATGACCCGGCGCACGGTCGCCCAAGTGATGCCGGAGGCGGGGGAGAGCGTCCCGGAGGTCGCCACCCTCCCCGAGCAGGCGCAGCACACCGCGTTTCTCGCGAGTGTCAGTAGCCTCCTCGCGGGTTCGCTCGACTACCAGGAGACCCTCGAGCAGCTCGCCCAGCTGGCGATTCAGTCCCTCGCCGACTGGTGCATCATCGACATGGTCGAGGAGGACCAGACCCCCTGGCGGATGGCGGTCGCGCACCGCGATCCAGCGACGGCCGATCTGGCACGAGAGCTGGAGCAGTGGCCACCCCCGGGTGGCGCGTCGCCGTCAGCCCTCACACGCGTTCTCCGTACCGGACAGTCGGGCTTCTATCCCGTGGCACCGGTGGCCGACGACCTGGTCGTGGACGCGGAAGAACTCCGGCATCGCTTCCTCGCGCTGGCGAAGCCCGTGTCGGTCATGATCGTGCCGCTCGCCGCCCGAGGCCGGACGCTCGGCGCCATCACGCTCGTGTCGACGCAGCCGAGCCGGCGGTACGAGCGTTCGGACCTGGCGCTCGCCGAGGAGCTCGCCCGGCGCGCGGCGCTGGCAGCAGATAATGCGCGGCTGTACCGCGAAGCGCGAGCCGCAGAACGGCGCGCTGGTTTCCTCGCCGAGGCCAGCCGGATGCTCGCCGACTCGCTCGACTACGCAACCACGCTCGGAAGCGTGGTTCACCTGGCCGTCCCCTTTCTCGCCGACTGGTGTGCCGCGGTGCTCCTCCAGAAGGATGGATCGCTCCGGCAGGTGGCGGAGGCGCACGTCGATCCGGCGAAGGTCGGGCTGGTTCGGCTGATCGGAGAGGCGTGGTCGCAGTCCGACGCGCCGTCTTTGCTGCGGACCGCCATGCGAACGGGCGAGTCGGGGCTGCGGCGCGAAATTTCCGATGCCTTCCTCGCGAGCGTCGCGACGACGCCCGAGCACCTGGCGATGCTCCGCCAGCTGAGCCCACGCTCCAGCATGGTCGTTCCGCTCCTGGCGCGCGGGCGGATGCTCGGCGGGCTCTCCTTCGTCGGGACCGAGGCCCGGCCGCGCTACGGGGCGGCCGATCTCGCGGTGGCAGAGGACCTCGCCCGCCGGGCGGCGCTCGCCCTCGACAATGCCCGGCTCTATCGCCAGGCACAGGACGCCCGCCTGCAGGCCGAGGGCGCGAATCGCGCCAAGGACGAGTTTCTCTCGGTGGTGTCGCACGAGCTCAGGACACCGCTCACGCCCATCCTCGCCTGGGCCCGCATGTTGCGGCGGGGTGGGTTCGAGCCGGGGGTGGCCGCCCGCGCGCTCGACGTCATCGAGCGGAACGCTCGGTCGCAGGCGCAGCTGGTCGAGGATCTGCTCGACGTGTCGCGCATCATCTCGGGGAAGCTCCGGCTCGAGGTGCGGCCCCTGGAGCTCGCCGGCGTCGTCGAGGGCGCCACGGAGGCGGCGCGCCCGGCGGCGGAAGCCAAGGGGATCCAGCTCGTGAGCGTCCTCGATCCCCGCTCGGGCAAGGTGGAGGGCGACGGGGAGCGGCTCCGGCAGGTCGTCTCGAATCTCCTCTCGAACGCGATCAAGTTCACACCGGGCGGTGGCCGGGTGGAGGTCCGTCTCCGGCGCCTGGCCGGGGACGTCACGCTCACGGTGATCGACACCGGCAAGGGCATCGCGCCCGAGTTCCTGCCCCATCTCTTCGAACGCTTCCGGCAGGCGGACAGCTCCAGCACGCGTAGCTACGGAGGGCTGGGTGTCGGGCTCGCGATCGTGCGGCACGTGGTCGAGCTGCACGGAGGGGCCGTGCGGGCGACGAGCGCCGGCGAGGGCCAGGGCGCGGCCTTCACGGTGACGCTCCCGGCGATTGCCGCCTCGGGCGCGACCGCCACGCCGGGCGAGCCGCCCGGCCGGCCCGAGCCGACGACATATCCGGCGCTCGACGGCCTGCATGTGCTCGTGGTCGACAACGAGCCGGACACGTGCGACCTGCTTGCCACGCTCCTCTCGCGCTGTGGCGCCGAGACGCGAACCGCCTGTTCGGCTGCCGAGGCGCGGACCTTGTTCGGACGGTGGAAGGTGGACGTCCTCGTCTCGGATCTGGGCATGCCGGGCGAGGACGGCTACGCGCTGCTCCGCGATCTCCGCTCGCGGGCGGGCGAGCGGGGCGACGCGCTACCCGCCATCGCGCTCACCGCCTACGCGCGCGCAGAGGATCGCGTGAAGGCGCTCGCCTCGGGCTTCGAGCGGCACGTGGTGAAGCCCGTTGAACCGTCGGAGCTGGTGAGCATCGTCGCCGACGTCGCGGGACGCAGCTGAGATTCCCGCGTCGGTGCGCTAGCCGCGCTTCGCCGCGACGAGGGCAGGGCCGCGCGCCGCCAGCAGTGCCACGAGGGGTCCCATCTTGGGCGGCACCGCCTCCAGATCGGGCGTCACGCCGTGGGCCTCGAGTGCCTCGCTGCAGACGGGTCCGATCGAAGCGACGACGGCGCGGGGGAGCGCCGCGGCCAGCGCTGCCGGCTCGGCGGCGAGGCGGAAGAGGTGCTCCACCTGGACGGCGTTCGTGAACACCGCGACGTCCGCGTCGCCCCGGCAGAGCGCGGCGGAGGCCTGCTCCAAGGGGGCGGCGTCTTCGGGCAGCGCCCAGCGATAGACGGGGACGCGGAGCACGTCGAGGCCACGATCCGCCAGGCCGGCGAGCAGGGCAGGGTTGGGGATGCCGTACTCCTGCACCGCAACGCGTCCGCCCGGGGCGAGCCGGAGCGTGTCGACGGTCGCGAGCACCTCTCGCCAGGTGAAGGGATCGGGCACGGGAGCGGCACCCGTCACCTTCAACTCGCGCAGCGCGGCCAGCGGCTTCGGGCCGCGGGCGACGATCCGTGTGCGCGCGAGGAGAGCGGTGAAGTCGGGGCAGACGTCCGCCACGGCCGCGGCGAGTGCCCGCGTACCGACCCCGGTCAGCAGGATGACGACGTCCACCTCGCCAGCCTCCAGGCGTCGCGCGAGCTCGAGGGCCGCGGGACTCCGGGGGAGCGATGCCTCACGGAGCGCGGGCGCACGCATGACGGTGGCGCCGTGCCGCTCGAGCATCGTCGTCAGCTCGTCCGCGCGACGCGTTTCGAAGATGACGACGCGCACGCCGCCGAGGGCGTCCTCTGGGAGCGGCATGGCGCCACGCTGCGGCCGAACGCTGCGTCGTGTCAAGAGAGACGTAACTTGACAGCCGGTCAAAGGACATCCAGAAGAAGGGTCATTCACGGTTAGCCCGCCGTCCCGCCTCGGTGGCCGAACATCGTCATCGCCCGGACGCTGCGTCGACTGCGGTGCACCCAGCAGACGCTTGGGAGACGATGCCGAACAAGGATGCCTTCGACTGGTCGGAGTGGATGCATGCCCTGGGGCGGCAGAGCCGGCGGGTGCGCGAGTTCCTGGGTCTCTCGCAAGAAGAGCTCGCCCGCATGGCGGGTGTGAGCCAGGGGGCGGTGAGCCGCCTCGAGGCCGGCCGCGGCCTGGCGACCCCCATGCTGGTGATTTTGAAAATCAATCTCGCCCTGACGCACCGTTTGCGGGCGGTGGATCCAGGCCTGCTGAACGACGACCTCCGGCGGGTGCTGGAGATCGAACAGCGTCTGTCACCGCCGGTCGCGGGGATCGGCTTCCAGGCCTTGCCGATCACGAAGGATCCCGACCTGGAAGACCTGGTGCGACTCTACCGGCAGATGCCCGA
>VBLA01000210.1 GCA_005879245.1 Deltaproteobacteria bacterium | reverse complement strand
GCGAGGCGGGGTCGAAGTTCGAGTGGCAGGCGGGGATGGCATCGGGGTCGCTGACGATGCGACAGGCCGACGACTGTGCTACGTCCAACCCGTGTCCGACCGGGGGCGGAAGCACGTCGACGATCTCCGCGGTGTGGGCAAGCTCGTAGTCGAAGCGACGAAGGGCGTAACCGATCTCGTCCAGGCGGTCCACGGCGCCATCGGCGGCGCACCGGCGCGGCTGTTCAGCGCTCCCGTGTACGGCGGCATCCGCGGGGTAACCGCGCTCGTAGACAGCACGCTCGACCTGGCTCTCGGGCAGCTCGGGGGCGTTCTTGGGGAAGGTACGCCCGGTCCGGAACGCGCGGCGGTGCTCGCGGCGCTCAACGGCTTGCTCGGTGACTACCTGGCGGAAACCAAGAACCCGCTTGCGATCGAGATGCGTCTCCATCGCAGCGAGACGGCGGCGCCGACGCCGAAGATCCTCGTCCTCGTTCACGGCTCGTCAATGAACCACCAGGCGTGGGAGGCGGCGCGCGATCTCGGATACACGCCGGTGCATCTCGACTACAACAGCGGCCTGCACGTCTCCACGAACGGACGGGCGTTCGACGCGTTGCTCGAGGAGCTCGTCGCGGAGTGGTCGGTCCCCGTCGAGACGATCGCGATCGTCGCCCACAGCATGGGTGGGCTGCTCACGCGGAGCGCGTGTCACTACGCGGAAGAGATGAAGCATCGATGGCGCGACAAGCTGCGCGCGATCGTCTTCCTGGGCGCGCCGCATCACGGCGCACCGGTCGAACGCCGCGGCAACTGGCTGGAGACGCTCCTCAGCGTGACGCGCTACAGCGCCCCGTTCGCGCGGCTCGGGAAGATCCGCAGCGCCGGCGTCACCGATCTGCGGTTCGGGAACGTCATCGACGAGCACTGGCGGGGACGCGACCGCTTCGAGCTCGACGCGGACGCGCGCACCCCGGTTCCGCTGCCGCCGGCCGTCGACTGCTACGCCATTGCGGCCGAGAACGACGCCCTCGTGCCGCTCGCGAGCGCGATGGGCGAGCACCCGAATCCGGCATTGCGGCTGGATTTTCCAGCGTCGCGCCGCTTCCTGGCGAAGGGCACGGGGCACGTCGGGATGCTCCGCAAGCCGGAGGTCTGGGACCAGATCGAGCGTTGGCTCGTCACGTGGTGATCGGAACGCGTTCGAGCGACGCCGGCGCGCATACCGGTCGAGGTTACGCCCGCCTATCGGTCGACGTCGTGATGCGGGTCGAGCCAGCCGCGGAGTCGTTCGGCGGTCCGGAGACGTCCAGTAAGGCGGCAGTTGGCGACTTCCGAGGTTTCAACAAACTTCGACGAGATCGGGGCGGATATCCCCTTTGTGAGGCTTATCTTCATTGCCACGTCCTCGATCGGGACGGCGTTCGCGGCCAACTTCCTCTTCCTGCCGGCGCTCATCATCCGGCTCGGCAGCACCGTCCCCGCCGGCGAGCCCGGAGCGTAGGCCATGAGCACCGGCGGCTACGACGTCGTCGTGATCGGGGCGGGGCACAATGGCCTCACCGCGGCGGCGTACCTCGCCCGGGCGAAGCTCAGGACGCTGGTGGTCGAGCGACGGCCGGTCGTCGGGGGCTGCGTCGTGACGGAGGAGATATTTCCCGGCTACCGAATCAACACCGCGAGCTTCGAGCACGTCCAGATTCACTGGACGCCCGTCCTAGAGGAGCTGGACCTCGCGCGCTTCGGCCTGGAGTACCTGGAACCCGATCCGGCGTATCTGATGATTCTGCCCGAGGGGAGATCCTTGCCCATCTACCGCGATGTCGAGCGCACGGCCGAGGCGCTGGCGCTGCGCTCGGGGCGTGACGCCCGGGCCTACCGGGAGTTCCACGCCTTCGCGCAGGACGTGCTCGCGATCGTCCGGCCCGCGTACCTGGCAGCCCCGACGCCGTGGGGCCTGGTGCGGCGGACCGCCCCGGCCATCGTCCGCCGCCTCGACCGGGTGCTTCGCTCCTCGTGGCTCGGGCAGCTCCTGAGGGTCACGACCTCGACGTGCCGGCAGCTCGTCGAGCGGCTGTTCGAGACGCCCGAGGCGCGGCTGGCCCTCGCCCTGAGCCCCATCTCGGCCGGCCTCTCCCCGTCGGCCCCCGGGTCGGCGTTCATGTGCCTCTTCCACGATCTGGTCCACGAGACTGGTGTGAAGCGTCCCCGGGGCGGCTCGGGGATGCTGACGCAGGCGCTGCGCCGGCATCTCGAGCACTCCGGGGGGACGGTCCTGACCGGCGGAGCGGTGACGGCGATCGAGACCGAGCGGGGCGCGGTGCGGGGCGTGCGGCTCCGCGACGGGACCGTGATCGAGGCGCGCGCCGTGCTCTCGGCGATTGACCCCCGCACCACGCTGCTTAGCCTCCTCGCCCCCACCGACCTGCCGCCGCGGGTGCTGGCCGCCGCGCGGGCCATCCGGGTCGCCAACGGGGTCTCGTTCAAGGTCGACTGCAGCCTCCGCGAGCTGCCCCGCTACCGCCTCGGCTCGGCCGCCGATGCGGGAGGCGCCGCCGTCCCGATGCAGTTCATTGCGCCGAGCGTGGAGGGGGTGGAGGCCGCCTACGCCGAATATGCGGCCGGCCGGGTGCCGCGCGAGCCGGCGCTCATGGTCGCCACCCACACCGCCCTCGACCCCTCGCTCGCGCCCCCCGGGCGGCACACGCTCCTGCTCGAGACCCGCTACACGCCGTACCGCTTGCGCGACGGCACCGCGTGGACGCAGCTGCGGGAAGCGGAAGCGGACCGGTTGCTGGCGCTGCTCGCACGCTACGCGCCCAATCTCGCCGCGGCCGTCGACCGGCGCTTCATCCAGTCGCCCGAGGACATGGAGGCACGCTTTGCCTTGCCCAGCGGGCACCAGAATCACTGCGATATGTCGGCAGACCAGATGGTCCTCCGCCGCCCGCTCTGGGCATGCGCCGCCTACCGCACCCCGATCAGGGGCTGCTACCTGACCGGCGCCGGCACCCACCCGGGGGGTGGAGTATCCGGCGCGCCCGGGCGCAACGCGGCGATGGTCATGCTCCGGGATCTCGGGGCCGACACGTAGATCACAAGACGACAGTCAACCCGCGGCGAGGCTCGTTACGGAAGGCCGGCGGGCTGGTAGGACGCGATCGGGGC
>VBLA01000209.1 GCA_005879245.1 Deltaproteobacteria bacterium | reverse complement strand
CTCCCCGACGCCGGCTGCGTGTAGCTCGCCGTCGTCGTCGTGAAAGCGTCCACGCCGTTAGTCCCGTTGGTGCCGTTGGTGCCGGCGGAGCCCGTCGCCCCAGTGGCCCCAGCCGCACCCGCTGCCCCCGTGGGACCAACTCCTCCCGTCGGACCCACGCTCCCCGTGGCACCGGTGGCACCGATCGAGCCGGTTGTACCCGCAGCACCCGTCGCGCCGGTCGCACCAGCCGCACCCGTGGCCCCTGTCGGACCCGCACCGCCTGTCGTGCCGGTCGAGCCGGTTGCACCAGCAGCACCCGTCGCCCCCGTGAGACCAACGCCTCCCGTCGGACCCGCCGCACCGGTGGTACCGGTGGCGCCCGTCGGACCGGTGAGACCTATCAAACCACCAGCACTCACGGTCTCGCTGCTGGCCACCACCGTCCCCGAGGAGGCGTTCCCCGCGTAGCCCAGGTTGGTGAGCACCACCGTCGTCGCGTCCGTGATCGAGCTGACGCTGTAGAAGCCGCCCGTCGTCACGAACAGGACCTGCCCCGCGGCCATCCAGCTCGTGCTGCCGACCGACACCGTCACGTCGCTCCCCGACGCCGGCTGCGTGTAGCTCGCCGTCGTCGTCGTGAAGGCGTCGACGCCGTTCGTACCGTTGGTACCGTTGGTACCGTTCGTGCCGTTGGTGCCGGCGGAACCGGTCGCGCCCGTGGCTCCGGGGACACCAGGCGCGCCCACGGGTCCAGTCGCCCCAGCAGATCCCGTGGTGCCGGTCGTCCCGGTTGCACCAACGGCACCCGTTGCACCGGTCACGCCCGCCACTCCGGTTGGACCCGCGCTCCCCGTCGCGCCGGCGCCGCCGGTCGAACCGGTTGCCCCTGCGGAACCCGTCGCGCCCGTCGCCCCTGTGGGACCAACGCCTCCCGTCCCACCGGTCACGCCGGTCGAACCAACACCGCCGGTTACACCCGCGGTGCCGGTCGACCCAGTCGCTCCGACTGCGCCGGTCGCGCCCAGGGGTCCGCTGGCACCTGTCACTCCCGTCGGTCCCGCGGCGCCGGTGGAGCCAGTCGTTCCCTTCGGACCAGGGGAACCCGTTGGACCACTCGCGCCGGGGTCACCCTTCGACCCCGTGGCGCCGGTCGCGCCGGCGACCCCCGACGCACCCATCGCTCCAGTCGGTCCGACAAGCCCCGTCGCGCCCGCCGCCCCGGTCGGGCCGGCCTGACCGGTGGCCCCCGTGGCTCCGGTCGATCCCGCCGGCCCAGTGCTACCCGATGTCCCGCTCGGGCCCGTCGTCCCCGTCGGCCCCGTCGTGCCCGTCGGGCCGGCGTGTCCCGGGTCGGCCGGCGTCTCGTAGGAGATGAGAAGCTGTGGGACGGCTAGGTAACCTTCCTGGCTAATAAACTCTACATGTTTCCCAATTCCGGTGAGGCCCACGCCGTTGTTGGTGGTCGGGGACTGCACCCAAGCCTGTGCCAGCCGAGTGATATCCCACTCGATGTAGTCTTCGTTCTGGGTCCAGTCGACGACCCGGGCATCCTCGGTGGTCGGGAGGAGCGACGGCCCGCTCCCGACGGCCGTGCGCTCGTCCCACGCCTCGCCGACCTCGTGGGCGGCGATCGTCGTCGCGCCATCCACGCGTGCGTATCCGAGCATGAAGAGACGCAGCTTCGCATTGTGGACGAACGCCGAGTCAGGAATCAAGGAAAGGTCAAACTTGAGCAGCGCGGTTTCTTTCTCGCCGATCCTGAGAAAGGCCTCGTTGCCCATCGGCCTCCTCCCGCCCGGGCGCACGAACGTGTCCTCGGTCGGGTTCAAAACCGTGACCATGACAGGCGCGGCCGCCAGGGCCCGAGCCCCCCAGAGGAGCACCGCCAGCAGGGTCAGGCTGAAGACGCCGGCAACAGCTAGCTTGCGCACTTGCTGTGCGGGCACGTGCGCCACCCGGTCGACACTCGCGCCCGCCGGGCGCAGGGCCACCGGGGCCAGCGATCGCTCGCTGTCCTGGACGATCTGCACATCGGTCCGAAGGTGCATCCCCCATGCCGCCCAGGCACCTCGAAAATCCATAGAGATCTCGGGCGAGAACGCCGGGGCACAGTGACAAGCGAGTGTCAGCCGGCGGGGCGTACGGGCGGTCGTCGCGGCACACACTCGCGGCGACGGGGCAATTTCCCCCGTGGGGACACAGGCGGATAGCATCGGGTCGTCGGAGGGGCTCGCGCCCTTACGAGGTTGCCCGCCTCTCCGCGACGTAGCGGCCGAGCTTGCGATAGAGGGTCTTGCGATCGAGGCCGAGGATACGGGCGGCTCTGGTCCGATGTCCGCCCACCGCTTCCATCACCTGCAGGATGTAGCGCCGCTCGAGCTCCTCGAGCGTGCCGAACTGCGATGGATCATCGCCGCCGAGCAAGACATGCGAGCGACGGTACGCCCGCACGGCCTCGGGCAGATCATCGACCCCGATCCGCTCGTCGAGGGTCAACGCGACCGCCCGCTCGATGCAGTTCTGCAGCTCGCGAACGTTCCCCGGCCACGGATAGGAGAGGAGCCGCGCTGCCGCTTCGGATGCCAAGCCCATCACCGACTTCCCCACATGCTGGGCATGGTGGTCGAGGAAGCGCTGCGCGAGGAGCAGGATGTCGCCCCCGCGCGCTCGCAACGGCGGCAGCTCGATCCGGATCACGTTCAGCCAGAAGTACAGGTCCTCCCGGAACTGTCCCTCCTCGACGGACGCCTCGAGATCCCGATTCGTGGAGGCGATCAGGCGCACGTCGAAGGGCACCGCGCGGTCCGTGCCGAGCGGTCGGGCGATCCGCTCCTGCAAGGCAAGCAGCAGCTTCGGCTGAACGGACGACGGCAGGTCTCCGATCTCGTCCAGGAAAAGCGTTCCGCCCGACGCTCGCTGGAAGGCGCCTTCCCGTTCCGCGTCGGTGAAACCACCGCTCTGGCCGAAGAGATCGCACTCCAGCAGTGCCTCCGGCCCGGCGGTGCAGTCGACCGCCACGAATGGCCCGCCCCGGCGGCGACCGCCGCGGTGGAGGGCACGCGCCACCAGCTCCTTCCCCGTGCCGCTCTCGCCCAGGATCAGCACGGCCGCGTCGGAGATCGCCGTCCGTTCGAGCCGCTCGTAGAGGCGCTTCATCGGCGTGCTCGTGCCGAGCAGGTCGCCGAAGCCGGCCACGTCGTCCACGGTGCGGCGGAGCTGGGCGACTTCCGTCCGCAGCCGGCGGTGCTGGAGGGCGCGCTCGAGGGCGACGACGAGCACGTCGATCTCCACCGGCTTGGTGACGAAGTCATAAGCCCCCGCCCGGATCGCCCCGATGGCCGTGTCCAAGGTCCCGTACGCGGTCATGACCACGACGGGGATGTCGGGATGGTTCTCCGCGACGCGCTCGCACAGCTCGAGCCCGCTCATGCCGGTCATGCTGACGTCGCTGACGATGGCATCCACCGCATCAGCATCGAGTCGCTGGAGCGCGGTCTCGGCCGACGTGGTCCAGGCCACACGGAACCCATGCTTCCCGAGCCGGGCCTCCAGGAGCTTGCAGACGAGCGCATCGTCGTCGACGACGAGGACCTGGCCGGTCATCCGCCCCGAAGCCTCGACGCTCCCGTCGGACGGGTGCGCCGTCATATGCGAGTCAGTTCCCCCCACGAACCCTTCGGCAGAGGCGTACTCGCGTCACATCGGCAGTCGGGGACGGCAGTCAGCATCGCCAACGGGACGCTCACCGTGCCGATCTCTTCCGTGAATCCGGCGAAAAAGAGCCGCCGCGTGACGATCACCAGGAACTGACCGCCGAGGACTCAATGCCCGATCCGCAGGCTCGCTCGAGCTGGCACCTGCCGGCGCTGCTTGCGCTAGTGATCGCCCTCGCCTACTCGAACAGCCTCAAGATCGGCTTCCACTTCGACGACTGGCACGCGCTCCAGCAGAACCCCTTCGTCCGGAGCCTCGCCAACCTCCCCCGCTTCTTCGTCGATCCCAACACGACGACGGTCCTGCCCGAGAACAAGGACCTGCGGCCGATCCTCCTGGCGAGCTTCGCGCTCAACCACGCGATCTCGGGCGACGCGACGTGGAGCTACCACGTCCTGAATCTCATCCTCCACTGGCTCGCCGCGCTGCTCGTCTTCCGCATCGTTCGCGATCATCTCTGGCTCGGCGAGGAACGGTTCGCCGTCGCGGCGGCAGCGGCGCTCGTGGTCGCGGTGCATCCGCTCAACACGGAGCCGCTCGACTATCTCTCCGCGCGCTCGGCCCTTCTCACGACGGTCTTCTATCTCGGCGCCTTCGATGCCGGAGTGCGCGGTCGGCGCTTCGCCTGCGTGATGCTCTTCACGCTCGCGCTCCTCACCAAGGCCATCGCCATCACGCTCCCGTTCGTGCTCCTCGGCTACTGGGGTCTGGCGCGCCGGCACGAAGCCAGCGATCCGCTCCACGCGCGGCCGCGCGGGCTCCTACCCGTTCTCGGCGGAGTCGCGGCGGCGAGCGTCTTCTACCGGCTGCTGCTCGTCCCGCACGGCGCGCTGGCGAGCGCGCACCAGGTGGGCGTGACGCCCCGGGT
>VBLA01000238.1 GCA_005879245.1 Deltaproteobacteria bacterium | reverse complement strand
GGGCCAGCGGCTGCTCGTCGGGTTCGCTGCCGAGACACACCGGGTGGCGGAGGAGGCGCGCCGGAAGCTCCGCGCCAAGCATCTGGACCTGATCGTGGCGAACGACGTGACCGCCGTCGGCGCCGGCTTCGGCGCCGACACCAATGCCGTCCGTTTCCTCGATGCGGGGGGGCTGGACGAGACCCTACCCGTACTCCCCAAGGACGAGGTGGCGAGCCGCATCTTCGACTGGGTCGCAGCCCGCCGATCCCGGAGCGCGGCCCGCACGTCCAGGCTGCGACGGGTTCGCTAGGAGGCAGCGAGGGAGGGGCGCCGTCGAGTGAGCTTGGTGCGCGGCGCCAGGGCACGCAGCTCGGCCGTGATCGCTTCCGTCATCTGACCACGCCGCTTGAGAGCGCGGAGCTTCCGCCGCAGGGCCTCGGCGCGGGCGAGTGCCTCGCGGCCGGTCGGATCGGCGTGCTGGCAGGCGCTCTGCTCCCCGTGCGCGAGGAGATCGCGGATCGCGCCGAGACAGAGGGTGTTGAAGCGTTCGATCTCGCTCGGCGGGAGGACATAGCGGGAGCGGTTCGAGAGCCGCCGTACCATGCCCTGCCACTGCTCGAGCTGCTGCAGGCTCATGACGGAGTTGAAGATGCGCTTGTTGGTGCGGAAGGAGAAGAGCGTCCTCTCGACGACGCGCTCGACCAGCCGGTCGCAGTCGGGATACCGATGCTCGAAGACCTGGCGGATCACCCGCCAGCGGTCGCGATCCTGAGCCGCGTCGAAACGGGCCTCCCAGTAGATGTGGCGCAGCGTCCGAGCCTGGTAGCTCACGATGAGCTGCACGGGGACGAAATGGTTGTGGGAGTAGACGTCACCCGCGAGGTGCGAGAGGTACCCGTATGCGAAGGCCTGCTCGCGCTCGGTTTGCGCCGCCTCGGCGATCTGCCAGCCGACGGGCCAGCAGTGGCAATGCGTGTAAAGGCTGCGCGTATACTTCTTCCCCACGACGATGTCGGCGGCCACGCAGCCGTAGAGATACGCGAAGCGGTTCTCGCGGAGAATTTCTTGAAGCGTCGACCCCAGGATGCTAAGGGACGAGAGAATTTGCGTCCCGTGGACGAGGTGGGTGACCGGACCCCAGGCGTGCGCGTCGGCCGGCCAGACGAGCACGAAGAGCGCGACTAGTCCGGCGAGCAGCATCACGAGCATTATCGTATAGTGAGGTCCGCGCGGTCTCAAGGCCCGCTCGGTGAGCTGGTGAGCGCGCTCGGCGCGTACGTCGAGCATCAGCGCGAGCTGGGCGTGCTCGGTTTCCCGAGAAATCCGGGGCCCGCTCCCGAGGCCCCGCGGGCGAGGACAACGAGCGTGGAACCCACCCCCGGGAACCTCTTCGTCAGCCCCGGGTTGGAGGCGACCCGGAATCTCGAGGAGCTCCGAACGCACATCGGAGACTGCCGCCGGTGCAAGCTCGCGCCGCACCGCACCCACCTCGTCTTCGGCGTGGGCAGTCCTCGTGCCCGTCTCGTCTTCGTCGGTGAGGCGCCGGGCCGGGACGAGGACCTGCAGGGGGAGCCGTTCGTCGGCCGGGCCGGCCAGCTGCTGACCGAGATCATCACCAAGGGGATGAAGGTCCGGCGGGAGGACGTCTACATCGCCAACGTCATCAAGTGTCGGCCGCCCGACAACCGGAACCCGGAGCCCGACGAGGTCGCGAGCTGCGAGCCCTTCCTCCTCCGGCAGCTCGAGCTGATCGGCCCCGAGGTTGTCGTCGCGCTGGGGAAGTTCGCGGTACAGACGCTTCTCCGCGTGAAGACCCCGATAACGCAGCTTCGCGGACGATGGTACGACTATCACGGCATCAAGCTGATGCCGACGTTTCATCCCGCCTACCTCCTCCGCAATCCGGCCGACAAGCGGCTCGTCTGGCAGGACATCCAGAAGGTCATGCTGGAGCTCGGCATCGGCACGGGCCCGCGATGAAGTGGCCCGCGGCGGGCGTCGGGCTGCTGCTCGGCCTGCGGACCGCCGCTCTCGTCGGCGCGCCGCTCACGGACGGCGCGCTCGCACGCATCGTGATCGACGGGACGATCAACCCGGCGGTGGCCGATTTCACCCACGAGGCCATCGCGCGCGCCGAGCGCGAAGGGGCGCCCGCCCTCGTCGTCGAGCTCGACACGCCGGGCGGACTCCTGCCGTCCGCGCGGGCGATGGTCAAGGACATCCTGGCCGCTCCCCTCCCGGTGATCGTGTACGTGGCCCCCAGCGGCGCGGGCGCCGGCTCGGCCGGTGTGTTCATCACGCTGGCGGCCCACGTGGCCGCCATGGCGCCTGGGACGAACATCGGGGCGGCGCACCCGGTCGGCGGTGCCGGCGAGGACATCAAGGGCGTGATGGGCGAGAAGCTCGAGAACTTCACCGCTTCCTTCAGCGAAGCGATCGCCCAGCGGCGGGGTCGGAACGTCGAATGGGCGGCGCGCGCGGTCCGCTGGCGGACGGGCGCTGGGTGGAGATCGGGGACGAGTGGCGAGCGCTGGCCCTGGGCGTGGCGGTCCGGGGGCTGGATGGCCACGTGCGGACGCGGACCTACTCGATGCGGCTCGGGCAGCGCATCCTGAACGTCATCGCTGACCCGAACATCGCATATCTGCTCATGATGGCGGGTGTCCTCGGCCTCTACATCGAGTTCACGCACCCCGGCGTCGTCTTTCCCGGGGTGGCGGGCGCGATCTGCCTCCTCCTCGCGCTGACGGCGCTCCAGGTCCTGCCGCTCAACACCTCGGGCCTGGCGCTCATGTTGCTCGGTGTCGCGCTCCTCGGGGCGGAGGTGTTCCTCCCCACCTTCGGGCTGGTCGGGGTGGGGGGGCTCGTCGCCTTCCTGCTCGGTTCGCTCTTCCTCTTCGATGCGGGGACGGGGGTCGCCGTGGCGCGGAGCCTGGTATTCGGTGTAGGCGGGACGGTGGGCGCCATCATGCTCGTCGTGGCGACCCTGGTCGTCCGCTCGCAGCGGGCTCGGGCGGCGCTCGGTCCCCAGGCGATGGTGGGCACCGTCGGGATTGCCCGCCACCGGCTGGCACCCGAGGGCACGGTGCTGGTGAGAGGCGAATACTGGACGGCGGAGAGCGAGGACGTGGTGGACGCGGGGGAGCGCGTCGAGGTAACGGGGGTCGAGGGTCTCCGGCTTCACGTCCGCCGGGCGCGCCAGCCCCGGTGAAGGGAGAAACGCATGCCAGGTGCATGGGCTGCACTCGTGATCGTGGCGGCGTTCGTGCTGAGCGGGCTCAAGGTGCTGCGCGAGTACGAACGTGCGGTCGTCTTCCGTCTCGGGCGCCTCGTCGGCGCGCGCGGGCCCGGCGTCATCTACGTGATTCCCGGCATCGAGAAGGCGCTTCGAATCGATCTCCGCACCATTACCATGGACATCCCCTCGCAGGACGTGATCACCAAGGACAACGTCTCGATCAAGGTGAACGCCGTCCTCTACTTCCGGGTGGTCGACCCGAATCGGGCCGTGGTGGAGGTGAAAAACTACCTCTTCGCGACTTCACAGAACGCGCAGACCACGCTGCGCAGCGTGTGTGGCGAGGCCGAGCTCGACGAGCTCCTGGCCGAGCGCGAGAAGATCAACACGCATCTCCAGTCGATCATCGACCAACACACCGAGCCGTGGGGCATCAAGGTCGTGCAGGTCGCCGTCAAGCACATCGATCTCCCCGAGGAGATGCGGCGCGCAATGGCGCGGCAGGCGGAGGCCGAGCGCGAGCGTCGCGCGAAGGTGATCGCCGCCGAGGGCGAGTTTCAGGCGGCCCAGCGTCTGGCCGAGGCGTCGGCGATCATGGCGAAGGAGCCGATCGCGCTCCAGCTGCGCTACCTGCAGACCCTCGTCGAGATCGCCTCCGAGAACAATTCGACGACCATCTTCCCCGTGCCGATCGATCTCCTGAAGCCGTTCCTCGGGAGCCTCGGCGGTCGGACGACCTGAGTGCGTCTCGCCGACCTGGCCTACGCCCTGCCCCCCGAGCTGATCGCCCAGGAGCCGGCGCCCGAGCGGAGTGCGGCAGGGCTCCTCGTCCTCGACCGCGCCTCGGGCGAGCGCCGGCACCTCCGGGTAGCCGACCTGCCGGCCTGCCTGCGCGCGGGCGATCTGCTCGTGCTGAACGACACCCGGGTCATCCCGGCGCGCGTGGCGGCGCGGCGGCCGAGCGGTGGCCGGCTCGAAGTCCTCTTCGTACGGCCCCTGGCTGGCGAGAATGATTGGGAAGTCCTGGTACGGGGCGCTCCGCGCGTCGGCGAGCGCGCCCACCTCCCCCAGGCGGAGGGGGAGTGGATCGCGTCCCTCGGCGAGGGGCGGTGGCATCTCCGCGTCCGGCTCGACGCGCCCGTGCTCGTCTGGCTCGAGCGCGTGGGCGAGGTGCCGCTACCGCCCTACATCCGCCGCCCCCAGGGTCCGGCGCTGGCCGATCGCGAGCGTTATCAGACCGTGTACGCGCGCGTCCCGGGGGCGGTTGCAGCCCCGACGGCGGGGCTCCACCTGAGCGCGGCGCTTCTCGAGGAGCTCGGCGCAGCCGGCGTCGAGATCGCGAGCCTCACCCTTCACGTCGGGGTGGGGAGCTTTCTTCCGCTGCGGGACGAGGAGCTGGAGACGGCCGTCGTCGCGTCCGAGCGATACGAGCTCCCGCTCGGGACGGTGGAGCGCATCCGCGCCGCCGAGGCGCGAGGTAACCGAGTCGTCGCGGTCGGCACGACGACCGTGCGAGCACTCGAGGCGGCCGCGGCGGACGGGACGCTGCGTGCCGGTGCCGGGGAGGCGGAACTCTTCATTCGGCCCGGCTACCGTTTCCGCATCGTCGGCGCGTTGCTCACCAACTTCCACCTGCCGCGCTCGCCGCTGCTGGCGCTGGTGGCGGCGTTCGCCGGCTGGGAATGCACGCAGGCCTCGTATGCGGAAGCGATCCGCCTCCGCTACCGGTTCTACAGCTTCGGCGATGCGATGCTCATCACGTGAGCGGCTTTCGTTTCGAGATCGTCCGCGCCGACCGTTCGGGGGCGCGACTCGGCCGCCTGACGACCGCGCACGGGGAGGTCGCCACGCCGGCCTTCATGCCCGTCGCGAGCCACGGCGCCGTGAAGGGGGTGGCGCCCCACGAGCTCCGTGAGCTCGGCGCCACGATGCTGCTGGCCAACGCCTATCACCTGGCGCAGCGCCCCGGGGTGGACACCGTCCGCGCGCTCGGAGGCCTGCATGCGATCATGGGCTGGGACGGACCGATCCTGACCGACAGCGGGGGCTTCCAGGTGATGAGCCTCTCCGGCCTCGTGCGGGTCGACGACCACGGCCTGTCCTACCGCTCGCATGTCGACGGCCGTCCCGGCACACTGTCCCCGGAGGAGGCAGTGGCGGTCCAGGAGGCACTCGGCGTGGATGTTGCCATGGCGCTCGACGAATGCGTGTCGGCCAGTGCGCCCGCAGCGCAGGTAGGGCGGGCGGTGACCCGCACGACGGCGTGGGCGGCACGGAGCATGGCCGCCCGCGGGCGCGCCGAGACTGCGCTCTTCGGTATCGTGCAGGGCGGATGCGACATGGAGCTCCGTGCGGAGAGCGTCGCCGGTCTCACGGCGCTCGGCTTCGACGGGTACGCGGTGGGAGGGCTCTCGGTCGGGGAGCCGCGGGCGGAGACGGCGCGCGTCGCGGCGGCGACCGTTGTGCTCCTGCCGCGCGAGCGACCGCGGTACCTGATGGGTGTCGGCACGCCCCGCGATTTGCTTCGCTTCGTCGCCATGGGATATGACCTCTTCGACTGCGTCCTCCCGACCCGGAACGCGCGCAACGGGACGCTCTTCACCCGCGAGGGCAAGCTCATGATTCGCAACGCCGCGCACGCGCGGGATCCGCGCCCGGTGGAGATGGGCTGCACCTGCTACACCTGCCAGCGCTTCAGCCGCGGTGCACTCCGGCACCTCATGCTGGCGGGTGAGATGCTCGGTGCGCGGCTCGCGACGCTGCACAATCTTCACTTCTACCTTCAGCTGATGAGCGAGATCCGCGCAGCGCTCGCCGAGGGCACCTTCCCCGAGCGCTCCGCCGCGGCGATCGGAGCGTGGGCCTGACATGGGGGCGTTCGCACAGACGGGGGAGGGGGGCG
>VBLA01000237.1 GCA_005879245.1 Deltaproteobacteria bacterium | reverse complement strand
GCCCCGCCTACCTCCCGTTGCCGCGGGGCACGTCAGCACCAACAGCCCGTCGCAGCTCAGCGAACGACTTCTCGAACGCCGCCGTGGCCTCGATGTGCTCGATATGCACGGACTCGATGGCGCGGACGCTGTCGATGAGCGAGAGAAAGTCCACCTTCCCGGTCTCGTAAGCGGCCTGCGTCCCTCGGAGGGCGAGCTCAGCCTGCGGGATGTGAGTCGAGACGAAGAGATTGCGCTGCTCGAGCGCCGTCCGGGCACGAACGAACGCTTGCCTCACCTCCCGGCGGATCCCGTCTTCGACTCGCCTGAGGTCGTTTCTGGCGGCCGAAAGTCGCGCCTCCGCCTCGGTGACGGCGGCGTCATATTTCGACTTGTACGCAATGGGGATGGAGAGCGACACCATCGCGCCGACGCCGTCGCGTGCCCTGTAGTTCACGAAACGTCCGGCCGACACCTCGAAGTCGGGCAGGTAGTTGAGCTTCGCCAGGCGAAGCCCGCTCTCCTCCCGAGCAATGGCTACTTGCTGGGCCGCGAGCTCCGGACGGTTCCCGAGCGCGAGCACGACGAGATCATCGAGGCTCACCTCAAGCGCGGGTGGAGGGGGGTCCTCCGGTAGGCCGAGCGGTTCGTCGTCGGCGTGGCTCAGAAGCGCGTTCAGGGCTGCGCGAGCGTCGTCGGCAGCCAGGGTCTCCGTCGTGACGCGGTTGATCAGGCGTGTCAGCTCCACCTGTGCCCGAAGGACGTCGGGCTCGGATGCCCTTCCGACGGCGTACTTCTGCTCGGCAATCTTCGCGAAACGCTCTACGAGGTCCTTGTCGCGCGAGTAGATGAGGATGTTCTGGTGAGCCATCCACAGGTCGTAGTAGGCCTTGGTCGCGGCGGCGACGGCGTCCAGCTCCACGCTGCGAAGGTTCTGCTCGGCCACGTCGGCGTCGCGGGCGGCCATGGTCCCCGCGAGCGATCGCTTGCCGGGGAAGGGAATCTTCTGAGAAAGGCGAAAGATATTGTTGTCAGCGTGGTCGATCCGGAACGGCTCCGGGGCGTTCCAGGCCTCATAGCTGACCATGGGATCGTCGTAGGCGGAGACCTGGGCGGGCCTCGCCTTTGCGGCGCTCACGCGATCACGCGCAGCCCGGATGTCCGGGTTGTGGTCGCGGACCTCCGCAATCACGTCGGACAGCACGAGCCGCTCGGAGGTCTGAGCGGAGGCGGGAAGGACGAGGGTACAGGCAAGCAGCGCCGCGTTCAGTACGCGAGATAGTCGTGGCATCGTTGCTCTCCAAGAATCACCGGACGTCGTGCGACGCCGTTGGAAGAAAGCTACCGTCGGGGAACCCGTGGGGCGCACGGAGTCCGCGTCCGACGACATCAACGAGTGGACCGCCGCTCCACCTTCATTCGTCGTAGGCTCAGCCGGCCGGGGCGCGCCCGTCTCTCCTGCTGCGAGTCGAGGCAGGCGCATGCCTTCGCTTTGAGCACACACGCCACGCCGCCCTGGAGCCAGCATGGATTCTCGTCGAGGCGGAGCGGCACAGCGGTTGCTCCTCGCCGCTCGCATGCGGGGTGTGTCGAGTCTGATCGCCATGGCGGTTGGCATCGGCTTGTTGCCGGCGTTAGCGAGGGGAGCAGACATCGGAACTCCGAGCCGATGTCCCGGGTATGTCGCTCACCTCCAGGGCGCCCGGACCTGCCTCGCGCGCGGCGACCGTGCTGGAGCCGCCGCGGAGCTACGGCAGGCAGAGAAGGCGCTCGACTCCTGCATCCGCGGCGAGGCGGGCGGCAACGCCGTGTCGGAGGCGAGCCCCTCTCTTCGTGCCGGCTAGCCAGCGCTCGCTAGAACGGGCGCTCCGCGTTGCTCAGCGCCCGATCGATGTCCTGCGGGTCGACCGGGCGGCCAGCGTCGAGGTCCTCGAGCAGGTGACGGATCCGCTGCCTCTCGAGGAGCAGTCGCTGCTGCGGACCGCCCTTCGTCTGCCCCGCGAGGACATCGAGCCGTGATTCGGCCTGCTTGAGAGCCGACACGCGAGGTGCAGAAGGCGGGAGGGCGAGGAGCGGTGCGGCGAGCGCTAGCGCGCTCAGAGTGAGAGCCGTAGTGGTGTAGAGCTTCATTGATCGTATCTCCCTTTGGGTTTGGTCGTGCGACTCGGCCGTCGAAGCCGAGTCACAGTTTACGGCCAGAGATGAAGCTGGGAGATGCGATTAGAGCCGCAGCGAGCGGATGGCCAGGAAGAGCGGCGCCCCGCTCCTGGGGGGGTCGAGCGCGTGCTCGCGGACGAACGAGAGCGCAGCTTCTTTGCCAGGCGCCTGCTGAAGAGCGAGGGGGAGGTTGAGTTCCGGATGATGAGCGCTCGGCGTCGCGCCCAAAAGCGCCGCATCGGTCGCCTGCGAGAGAACCGGGCAGCAGTCCTCGGGACGTGGCGGGTGGACCCGATGGTCGCAGTGCCGCGCGCAGCAATCGATGGCCTTGACTTGGGCTACGGCAGCCGCGGGTGCCGCGTAGGATGCGCGCACGGCCATGGCGGCCGTGAGCACGGCAACGCGCAGCACTTTCCCTGACCCACGCACCGACATGATGCTAGTCCCTTCGCTGCGAAGCCGCAAGCCGAAGTATCACCCAGTCGCCGAGGCTTGGCCCTCGAGGAGCCGTTTCATCCGATCCAGCTCCTCGACGATGTCGCGGGCGAGCCAGCCACGGAGCAGCGGCTCGACGATCCAGGAGATGGGCCGCCGTAGGCAAACGGTCTCGCGATGGAGGACACGGGTGCCCTCGCGGACCTCGTCGCACGTGAAGAGCCCCTCGAAGCGGTAGAGGAGGCCCGGCCACAGGGACGGGACGCTCGCGAACCGGAGCCGCGCGTACGGCTCGAGCGTCCAGCTCACGGTCTCGGTGGGGCCGGGGAGGCCACGCATCGTGCCCGCGTAGCGCGCGCGGCCGGCGTTCCCGTTCCGCTCGACGAAGTCGATGCGGCCGATCTTGGTATCCGCTTGGCGATAGCGCTCGAGGTCGAGCACGAACTCGAGGATGTCGCGCGGCGATCGACGGATGAGCGCTGTCGCCTCGGCGGAGAGCATGCGCGCTCAGCGCGCCGTCGCGACGGTGAATCCTGCCGTGCGGCGGAGGCGACGGTCGCTCAGACGGAGCACGAATGCAGCGAGGAGGACGATGGCGAACGGCCAGTAGAGCGGCGACTGCAGGACCCGCGGGGCGAAGCTCACGAAGAAGATGGCCCAGAGGTAGTATGCGCCGGTCGTGTGCAGGCGGCTCCAGCGCCGGGGGCCGAGCCACGCCGCGGTCCGGTCGAAGGACGTTGCCGTCATCGCCGCGAGGAACGCGTAGGCGATGCCGCCGAGAGCGGCCGCCGGGACTCCGGCCCGCGTCACGACGCCCGCGAGCGACCAGCCGCCGAGCGCGAAGATGGCGAGCAGGTGGGTGGCATGCGAGACGGCGAAGGAGACGCCGAGGTAGCGCCGGTTCGCGAGCATCCAGCGGCTCGCCGGGCTCGGCCACGCGCGGGAGAGCGATCGCGCCACGAACGCCGCCGTGAAGAGGACGACCGAGATACGGGCGGTGGCGCGGATGACGACGCGGATACCCTCCTCACCGCCACCCGCCACCGCGAGGATCGACCCGACCGTCGCCCCGATCAGCAGCGCGTCCCACCCGACGATCGACCATCCGCGCGGCATCGCGGCGGGAACATGTAACCGTCCCGCGCCAGCGCGTCCAGCCGCGCGGCGCGACGACCGTGGACGGTCCCTGTGCCTCCCGTACCGGGGGTCTGCCGGGGCGCTGCCACGCCTGCCCATGCAGGGCTGCACGAGCCTCGGCGTGATCCGGAAGGTCGCGGCGGCGAGCGGCACGATCGCCACCCTGGCAGGCCAACCCACCAACCCGGACGGCTCCGATCCCTGCTGCGACGGATGCTTCGATCCTCCCGAGTGCGTGCGCGCGTTCGACCTCACGACGGATCCATCGGACCGGCTCGTCATCGCGGATCGGGACAAGCGCGTAGTCGACCGGCTCCGGCCTTCCGACCCGCCCCCGTCGTGCGACGACGGCGACGCCTGCACGACCG
>VBLA01000236.1:4210-5079 GCA_005879245.1 Deltaproteobacteria bacterium | reverse complement strand
TACAAGCAGTCGGGTCACTACGACCTCTTCCGCGAGGACATGTTCCTCATGGCGCTCGAGGAGGAGGAGTACGGCGTCAAGCCCATGAACTGCCCCGGTCACTGCTACCTCTTCGCGACCCGCAAGCACTCCTACCGGGACCTGCCGATCCGCTACGCGGACTTCAGCCGGCTGCATCGGTTCGAGGCATCGGGTACCCTCGCGGGCCTGGTACGGGTCCGCTCGATGGCGCAGGACGACGCCCACATCTTCTGTACGCCCGAGCAGCTCGACGGCGAGATCGAGCGCTTCGTCGAGATGACGCGCGAGGTGTACGCGGCCTTCGGCTTCGACCGCATCGAGGTCACCCTGCAGACGCGGCCCGAGAAGTTCCTCGGCGCCGTCGAGCGCTGGGACGCCGCCGAGGCGGCGCTCCGCCGTGCGCTCGAGCGGACCGGCTTCGCGGTGACGATCCTCTCGGGCCAGGGCGCGTTCTACGGGCCCAAGATCGGCTTCGACTTCCGCGACGTGCTCGAGCGGTCCTGGACGCTCGCCACGGTGCAGATCGACTGCGCCATGCCGGAGCGCTTCGAGCTCGGCTACGTGACCCCGGAGGGTACGCTCGCCACCCCGGTCATGATCCACCGCGCCGTGCTCGGCTCGCTCGAGCGCTTCATCGCCATCCTGCTCGAGCAGACCGCCGGGAAGCTGCCGCTCTGGCTGGCGCCGGTGCAGGTCCGGCTGCTGCCCATCAGCGAGAAGGTCGCCGACTACGCCGCACGTGCCGTGGACGCGTGCCGCGCGGCGGGGCTCAGGGCTGAGGCGGACCTCCGCAGCGAGAAGCTCGGTTACAAGGTCCGGGAGGCCCAGCTCGAGAAGATTCCGGTCAT
>VBLA01000236.1:0-4077 GCA_005879245.1 Deltaproteobacteria bacterium | reverse complement strand
GCCCAGCAAGACCTCGTCGAGGTTGCTCCCAACGAACGGCCGCCGGTCTGCCGGATCATGGACTACGGCAAGTTCCGCTACACGCAGAAGAAGAAGGCACAGGAGTCGCGCAAGAAGGGTGGGCCCGCGGGTGTGAAGGAGGTGAAGGTCGGCTCGGGCACCAGCGTGCACGACGTCGACTTCAAGGTGGGCCACATCCGGAAATTCCTCGGCGAGGGCCATCGCGTGAAGGTCAGCGTGTTCTTCCGCGGGCGCGCGATCACCCACCCCGAGCTGGGGCGTGCGATGCTCGAGAAGATCGCTGGGAAGGTGGCCGAGGTCGCCACCGTGGAGCAGTCCGCGCGCCTGGAGGGCCGCAGCATGTCGATGATGCTGGTCGCGAAGTAGGAGGCGAGACGCGATGCCGAAGATGAAGACCAGCCGGGGAGCGGCCAAGCGCTTCAAGGTGACCGCCAAGGGCAAGGTGAAGCGCCGGCACGGCTACCTGCGACACATCCTGTCGACCAAGACGCGGAAGCAGAAGCGGCGGCTGAGGAAGCCGGCGCTCGTGGACAAGGCGAACGAGAAGGCGATCAAGCGCCTCCTCCCCTATCTCTAGGAGGCCCCCTCCATGCCACGCGCAAAAGGCGGACCGAAGACGCGGCGCCGCCACAAGAAGACGATGAAGCAGGCGAAGGGGTTCGTCGGTGGTCGTCGCAAGACGTACCGGCAGGCCCGCGAAACGGTGGAGCGCGGCCTCACCTACGCCTACCGCGACCGGAAGCAGCGCAAGCGGGACTTCCGCGCTCTCTGGATCGCCCGCATCAACGCCGCGGCACGGATGCACGGCCTGTCGTACAGCCGGCTCGTCGCGGGGCTCCGCGCCGCTGCCGTCGAGGTCGATCGCAAGATGCTGGCTGTGCTCGCGGTCGACGACCCGCGCGCCTTCGCCGAGATCGCCGGGCTCGCCCGGACCCACACGGCGGCCGCGGCGAGCGCGTCCTAGCGAGAGCGGGCGGCGCTGCGGGTGCGCGCCGAGCTCGCAGGGCTGAGAGAGCAAGCCCTCACCGACATCGCGGCGTGCCAGGCCGAGACGGAGCTCGAGGCGGTCCGCGTCCGCTACCTCGGGAAGAAGGGCTCGCTGAACGCCATCCTCCGCGGGCTCGGCGGGCTCTCCGCCGAGGAGCGCCCGGCGGTCGGAGCCCTGGCCAACGATATCAAGGACGAGATCCTCGCGCGGATCGCGGAGAAGGCGAGCGAGCTCGCATCCGACGGGCTCCGGCGCTCGCTTGCCGAGGAGCGCACCGACGTCACGCTGCCCGGTCGCGCCCGGCCGCGCGGGCACACCCATCCGCTCCGGGCGGTCGAGCAGGAGATCGTCGGGATCTTCGTCGCCATGGGGTTCAGCGTCGCCGAGGGGCCCGAGATCGAAGACGACTTCCACAACTTCGGTGCCCTCAACTTTCCCCCCGATCATCCCGCCCGGGACACGCAGGACACCCTGTTCCTCACCCTGGCCGACGACGCTCTCCTGCGGACGCACACCTCGCCGGTCCAGATCCGCGTCATGCGCTCGCAGCGACCCCCGCTCCGGGTGATCGTGCCGGGCGCATGCTATCGACGGGACGAACCCGACGCCACGCATTCCCCGATGTTCCATCAGGTGGAAGGCTTCATGGTTGACGAGCAGGTGACCTTCGCCGACCTGAAGGGGGTTCTGGTGCATTTCCTCCGCCGGCTCTTCGGCCCCGAGACCGGCGTCCGCTTCCGCCCCAGCTTCTTTCCGTTCACCGAGCCGAGTGCGGAGGTCGACATCGCGTGCTCGGCGTGCGCCGTGACCGGCCGACCGACCCCGGGCTGTCGCGTGTGTCGCGGCAAGGGCTGGCTCGAGGTCCTGGGGTCGGGGATGATCCATCCGAACGTGCTGCGCGCCGTCGGCTATGACCCCGAGGTGGTGCGCGGCTTTGCGTTCGGCATGGGCATCGATCGTCTGGCCCTCCTCCGCCACGATCTGGACGATCTGCGGCTCTTCTTCGAGAACGACCTCCGCTTCCTCGGCCAGTATCCCTCGTAGCCGCCGCCCATGCGTGTTCCGCTGTCCTGGCTCGGGGATTTCGTCTCGTGGAGCGGTACGGCTACCCAGCTGGCCGACCGTCTCACCATGGCGGGCTTCCCGGTGGAGGACATCGCCGAGGTCGGCCGCCTCGATCCGCGCATCCGCGTCGGGCGCTTGCTCGCCGTCGAGCCGCACGCGGGGGCCGATCGCCTCCAGGTCTGCCGGGTTGACGTCGCGACCGCGGAACCTGCGGTCGTGGTCTCGGGGGCGCCCGGGCTCGCGGCGGGACAGCTGGTGCCGATCGCGCTCCCGGGCGCGCGCCTGCCCGGGGGCGACGAGGTGCAGGCGGTCGAGCTGCGCGGGATACGCTCCGCGGGCGCCCTCTGCTCCGAGGCGGAGCTCGCCCTGAGCGACGACGAAGGCCGCGTCTGCCTGCTGCCCGAGGACGCCGCTCCCGGCACGGCACTCGTCGATCTCCCCGGCATTGCGGATGTCGTGCTCGAGCTCGAGGTCACGCCCAACCGCGGCGACTGCCTCTCGATGCTGGGGATCGCGCGCGAGGTGGCGGCGCTCACCGGGAGCCGGCTGCGTCGGCGGCGCTCGCGGCTCCGCGAGGCCGGCACACCGGCGGCGGGCGAGCTCCGCGTGCGGATCGACGCGCCGGATCTCTGCCCGCGGTACGATGCCCGGCTGGTGCGGGGGGTCCGGTCGGTAGCTTCGCCGCTCTGGCTCCGGCTCCGGCTCCGCCGCGCCGGGATGCGGTTGGTCGGCGCGGTGGTCGACGCCACCAACTACGTCATGCTCGAGTGCGGACAGCCGCTGCATGCCTTCGACGGCGAGCGTCTGGCCGGGCGGGAGATCGTCGTGCGGCGGGCGGCAGCGGGGGAGCGGATCGTCACGCTCGACGGGGTCGAGCGGTCGCTCGAGACGGCCGACCTCGTAATCGCCGACGCGCGCGGGCCGGTGGCGATCGCCGGCGTGATGGGCGGGGCGCATGCGGAGGTCACGCCCGACACCCGCGTCCTTCTCCTGGAGAGCGCCGTGTTCGCCCCGGCAGCGGTGCGACGAACGAGCCGCCGCCTCGGGCTCGCCTCGCAGGCGGCGTATCGCTTCGAGCGACGGATCGACCCTGTCATGACGCCCGAGGCGCTCGACGCCGTCGCGGCACTGATCGTGCGCTTGGCGGGGGGGCGGGTGGCGCCGGGGATCGCCGAAGCGGCGCCGGGTCTCGCTGCCCTCGCGCCGCCGACCATCGCGCTCCGGCCCCGGCGCGCGGTCTCGATCCTCGGCACGCCGCTCGCGCGCGGCGAGATCACCCGCCGCCTGCGCGCGCTCGGCGCGCGGTGCCGGGCAGAGGGGGAAGCGATCGCGGTGACGCCCCCATCGTACCGCGGCGACCTCCGTCAGGAGGAGGACCTGATCGAGGAGATCGCGCGTGTCGGCGGCTACGAGGCGATCCCCACCACGCTGCCCGACGCACCGATCACGCACGGTGCGGACACGCCGACCCGCGCCTTCGTCCAGCGCGTGCGCGCGGCTCTGGTGGCCGAGGGACTCGCCGAGATGGTGACCGTGAGCCTCACCGACGACGTGACGAATCAGCGCCTGCCCGGCTTCGTCGGGCGCGCGCTCGCCCCGATCGCGCTGCGGAACCCGCTCTCCTCGGAGAGCAGCGAGCTCCGCCGCTCACCGCTCGCGGGGCTGGTGCGCGCGCTCCGCCTGAATCTCGACCGCGGGGCGGAATTCGTCGGGGCCTTCGAGCTGGGCAAGGGCTACGGCCGCGACGCCGACGGGCGCGCGCGCGAACCGCTCGCGATCGCCGTGCTCCTCCACGGCGCATGGCCGGCACGCGGGGTCGAGCGCAGCGGGCCGCCGGTCGACTTCCTCGATCTGAAGGGCATCGGCTCGAACCTTCTCGCCGCGCTCGGCGTGGGCGAGGATCGCGTCGAGTGGCGGCCCGCAGGCGAGGTCGGCTTCGTCCACCCGGGGAAATCGGCGCTCGTTGAGGTCGACGGCACGCCGGTCGGCGTCGTCGGTGCACT
>VBLA01000235.1 GCA_005879245.1 Deltaproteobacteria bacterium | reverse complement strand
CGACGCCCACGGCGTCATGGGCGGCCTCAAGCTCGGCCAGACCAAGGTGCGGGGCGACTGGGCCCTCTCGGGCTACTACGAGTACATCGGCCAGGAGGCCGCCATCTCGTCGTTCACCTACGACGACTTCGGCAACGGCGGCACGAACCTCGAGGGGTCTGTCATCCAACTCGACTACCAGCTCCTGAACCCCCTCACGCTGACTGCGCGGAGCCACTTCACGAACTTCATCAACCGGCCGGCGGACACGACCAACCCGACCCTCATCCGGCTCCAGCTCGACGCCCAGGTGAAGTTCTAGCCAGAGCCGCCGGCTCGGTCATAGGGGGCGGGGGGATGATGGGGATCGTCAAGCCGATGGCCCTCGTGGTCCTCGGGGTTCTCGCGGTGGCCGCGCCGACGCGCGCAGAAGACGCCACCGAGAAGCGGCTCCGCGTGCTCGAGGAGCAGCTCCGGAAAGCTCAGGGCGAGCTTCAACAGCTGCGCGATGAGGTCCAGCAGCAGCGGGCGATCGGCCAGGCGACCCAGCAGCAGGTCGAGCAGACGGCCGAGGAGAGCAAGACCGCGGCGGCCGAGGCCAAGAAGGGGGTCGAGGTCCCCGACTGGCTGAAGCGGACGACGCTCTTCGGCGACCTGCGCGTCCGGCACGAGGGCTTCTACCATCAGCCCCACAAGGCGGGTCAGGTCGTGAACGCGCGGAACCGCGAGCGCCTCCGGGCGCGCCTCGGCGTGCGAATCGCGTTCAGCGACGAGCTGTCCGCGACCATCCGCGCTACCTCGGGCGATCCCAACAACCCCATCTCGACCAACGAGGACCTCACCGGGGACTTCACCCGCAAGCACGTCAACCTCGACTGGGCGTTTTTGACGTTGACGCCGGGGGCAAGCTTCGGGATCCGGCCCGGGGCGGTGAGCGTCACGGCCGGCAAGTTCCCGAACCCGATCTTCCGCGTAGGCGAGATGGTGTTCGACGAGGACCTGTCGCTCGAAGGCGCGAGCGAGACGTTCCAGCTCCTCAGCAAGCCGATGGGCGCGCTCGATCAGATCAAGGTGCACGCCCTCCAGTGGACCTTCGCCGAGGTCTCGAACAGCCAGGACGGCTGGATGTTCGGCGGGCAGGTGAATCCCGCCATGCACGTCGGCAACGTCCAGGTCGAATTCGGCCTCGGTCAGTTCTGGTGGCTGAACCCGGACCTGATCGCGCAGGCGCTCAGCAAGAACACGACCTCGTTCGACTCGTCCGGCAAGCCGATTGCCAACCCGAACTTCAACAGCTCCCTCGTCAACACGAATCTGCTGGTGAACAAGACCATCCAGCCCCCGACCCCGCCCGGCGGCAAGCCACCGGCGTCGTTCACGGCCATCACGGGCTACCAGAGCGGCTTCAACCAGTCGGGTGCAACTGTCGCCGCGACCGTCCCCCACCTCGTGCTGGACCAGCCGCTCCGTCTGTTCGCCGACTACGTCTACAACTGGGAGGCGGCGATCGACGATGCGCACGGGTGGCAGGCGGGAATGCGGCTCGGGCAGCCCAAGGTGAGGGGCGACTGGTCGATCTTCGGGCTCTACGAGCACATCGGGCAGGAAGCGGCCATCTCCGCGTTCACCTATAGCGACTACGGCAACGGCGGGACGAACCAAGAAGGCCCGGTCGTGGGAGCCGAGTACCAGCTCCTGAACCCGCTCACCGTGGGCGTGCGGAGCCACTTCACGAACTTCATCAACCGGCCGGCGGACACGACCAACCCCACCCTCATCCGGCTCCAGCTCGACGCACTGGTGAAGTTCTAGCCGCTCCGCGCGGCGCCGGGATCGAGCCTTCGAGCGGTCCGCTGCGGGCGCCGCGATACACGTCGAGGGCGTGCGTCTCGGCGCACGTTCGACCGACGCGACACCCGCATGGTACACGGCTCCGACGCGCATGAGCATCAGGGTCACCACGGTGAGCAAGCGCTTCGACGACTTCCTCGCGCTCGACAACTTGAGCCTCGAGGTGCCCAGCGGAGCGCTGCTCGCCCTGCTCGGGCCCTCCGGCTCCGGCAAGACGACCCTCCTCCGCATCATCGCCGGCCTCGAGGTGCCGGACACCGGCTCGGTGCGCTACGACGGCGAGGACGTCACCGAGCTGAGCGTCGGCGACCGGAACGTCGGCTTCGTGTTCCAGCACTACGCGCTCTTCCGGCAGATGAGCGTGTTCGACAACATCGCCTTCGCGATGCGCGTACGGGGCTGGCCGGCTCCACGCGTGCGCGAGCGGGTCGAGACACTGCTCCGGTTGATCCAGCTCGAGGGGCTCGAGCGGCTGCGCCCCGGGCAGCTCTCGGGCGGCCAGCGGCAACGCGTCGCGCTCGCGCGCGCGCTGGCGGCTGAGCCGAAGGTCCTCCTCCTCGACGAGCCGTTCGGCGCGCTCGACGCCCGCGTCCGGCAGGAGCTGCGCGAGTGGCTGCGCCGCTTGCACGACGAGATCCACGTGACGAGCGTCTTCGTGACCCACGACCAGGAGGAGGCGTTCGAGGTGGCCGACCTCGTCGCCATCATGTACCGTGGCCACATCGAGCAGGTCGGCACGCCGCGCGAGATCTTCGAGGATCCGGCGAACCCGTTCGTCATGGACTTCCTCGGTAACGTGAACGTGTTTCACGGGCATGTGCAGCGGGGGCGCGCCATGCTGGGCGGCCTCGAGGTGTCCTACCCCGAGCATCCGCACGACCAGTCGCGCGCGGCGACGGCCTTCGTCCGCGCGCACGAGCTCGACATCCTGCGCGCACGCGACGGCAGGCCGGGCGTCGACGCCAAGGTGGCCCACATCAACGCGGCGGGAGGCGTGGTCAAGGTGCGGGCCTACGCCGAGGACTTCGGCCTCGTGCTGACCGTCGACCTCTCGCCCGACCGCTACAAGGAACTCGGTCTGAAGGTCGGGGACCCGGTCTACGTGGCGCCACGTCGGGTCCGCGTCTTCGTCCGGGATCAGTGGGTCTGACGGAGGGTAGGCCATGAAGGGCCAGCGACGAGGGGAGCTCGAGGAGCTGATCGACGAGGTGGCCGCCAGCTACCGGGCGGAGCGACTGATCGACAGCCTCGGCACCGCGCAGCTCCCGAGCAAGCGCCAGGTCATCGAAGCGCTCAACCATCTGAAAGCGGTGATGTACCTCGGCTACTACTCGACGGGCGCGCTCGACGAGTCGAAGGTGCACTTCGCTCTCGCCTCGCGCATCTACCCGGCCCACGAGATCCTGTTCGAGCAGATCCGGCGGGCGGCCAGCTACGAGGGGTTCCGCACCGCCGGCGCGCCGCGGGACGCCGACTGGCCGGAGCAGGTCGCGCTCGGGCTCGTGCGACGGATCCCGGCACTCCGCGCCCTCCTCTCGAAAGACGTACTCGCCGCCTTCCAGGGTGACCCGGCCGCGAACAGCGTCGAGGAGGTGATCTTCAGCTATCCCTCGATCGAGGCGATCACGATCCACCGGATCGCCCACGAGCTCTACCGTGCAGGCGTCCCGATGCTGCCCCGGATCATGTCGGAGCACGCGCACGCGACCTCCGGCATCGACATCAACCCGGGGGCCCAGATCGGGGAGTCGTTCTTCATCGACCATGGAACGGGCGTGGTGATCGGGGAGACGTGCACGATCGGCAACAACGTCAAGATGTACCAGGGGGTCACGCTCGGCGCCCTCAGCATGGCGCGCGGCGTGCCCGGGGAGCCGGGCCGCAAACGGCATCCGA
>VBLA01000234.1 GCA_005879245.1 Deltaproteobacteria bacterium | reverse complement strand
TGAGGCGCGGGTCGACGACGATGAGCTTCGCGCCCCGGTCGCGCGCCCGCCAGATGTAGTCGGTGGTGATCGGGCTGCACTCCGAGACGTTCGAGCCGGTGACGAAGACCAGATCGGTGCTCACGATGTCGGCCCACGGGTTGGCGGCGCGGTCGATCCCGAAGGCCTTCAGGTTGGCGGCTCCGGCGGCCACCATGCACAGGCGCCCGTTGTAGTCGATGTGCCGCGTGCCGAGCGCCAGGCGCGCGAACTTACCCATGAGGTACGCCTTCTCGTTGGTGAGCGAGGCACCGGAGAGCACCGCCACGCTGTCCCGCCCGCCGCGGGCCTGGAGGCGTGTGACGCGCTCGGCGACCAGATCGAGCGCCTCGTCCCAGGGGATGCGGTCGAAGCCGCGGCCGGTCCGAACCAGCGGGTAGAGCAGACGGTCGGGATGGTTGTTCTGGAGGTAGCGTTTCACCCCTTTGGGGCAGAGCTTCCCCTGATTGAACGGAAACTCCTCCCACGGCTCGACGCCGATGACCTTCTCGTCCTTCACGAGCAACGTGACGCCACACTGCTGGCCGCAAAAGCAGCAATGCGTGTTGACCTTCCGGTCGGGGGCGGGGCGACGCGCGAAGCCCCCAGGCGGCTCGTAGTTGAGGTGCGGACCAAAGGCGCGAGTCAGCGCCTCGTCCGGAGCCGGCAGCCGCGCCATCGCTACGCCGTCTCCCCGCTCGCCCGCGTCCCGGCCGGCCGCGGCTGGAACTGTGCCCCGAGCAGCTCGGCCTGCGCAGCCGCGACCTGCCGCCGCCGGCACGCCGGGCATCGCCGCTGATAGCCGGCGAGGCGGAAGCCGCGCGCCTCCAGCAACCCTTCCACCGCGTCGCGCTGCGCCGCCGGCGCGAGCGCGGCGCCGCAGCCCGCGCAGCTCACTCGAGGTACTCCCGGTGCGCGCACGACCTGCACACCCAGCTGAAGGGGGCGGATGAGGAGGTGGGCGAGCTTCGAGAAGGGAAGGGCAAGGAGCAAGACGATCACGCTCACCTCGTGCACGGTGGCCGCGGCCTGGAAGAGCCCGGGCGAGCCGGACCGGCCGGCGACCGGCAGCGCGAGCCCCGTCAGCGCCACGGCGAGGAGGAGCCCGAGCGGGCCAAGGTGGAAGCCACCCGTCGTCCCGGGCCGATCCCGCGCCCGCAGGCGCACGACGAGGAAGTACGCAGAGCCGAACACCACCGTGACGGCCGCGAGGCTGAGGGCGTGGAACACGAGCCAGCCGACAGCGCCATCGACCGCGAAGCGGGTCACTGGAATCGAAAGGAAGAAGGCCCGGTACGTGCGCTGCTCCTCGGCCTCGAAGTGGAGCCAGCCCCAGACCAGCGGGAGCGTGATCGCGAAGCTTGCGAGCGTGCCGCCGGAGAGAAGGAGGTGGGCGAGCCACCGCGCTCGCGAGCGCCGGGCGATGAAGCGCTGGGCGGCGAGGTCGCGCGCGGCGCCACGCAGCATCTGGCCGAGCCGGCGCGGGTGGCGCACGGTCCCGAGCAGCGTCCGGACGTAGAAGGCCGAGGCCGGCCGGCGCCAGAAGGCGCTCATCCGGTAGACCGTGGCGAAGCCAGCGGCCACTGTAGCCGCCAGATAGCCGAGCAGCGCCGGGTCGAGACGCGTGAGCCCGCCCGAGCCCGCATGGATGGCGGCGAGTAGCCCGAGCGTCGCCACGGTGGCGTCGCGGAGCGGCCGGGCGGCGGTCATGCGGCCTTTGTCCGCGCCGGGCGCTGCTTCGGAAAGTGGCGCGCCAGGTATTCGAGCACCGTCGGCAGCTCCGCGATCGGCACGTTCTCCATGATGCGCTGCCCCGGCCGCGCCTCGGGCCCGCTCCGCCCGCCGACCCAGACGTCGACAGCTTCCACCACCTTGCCGTCCAGCCGGACCTTCGTCCCCTCGAAGCCGATGTCGGCGAGCTGGTGGTTGCCGCAACCGGCGGGGCAGCCGGACCAGTAGATGCGGAGGGGCTCCTTTCGGTCGGCGAGCTTGGCGGCCAGCGACCGGGTCATCGGGAGGGCCCGCGCCTTCGTGTCGATCAGCGCGAGGTCGCAGAAGTCGATCCCCGTGCACACGACGAGCCCGCGCAGGATCTCCGGCGGGTCGTACGGCAGCTCCTTCAGGAGCGGCTCCCCCGTGAGCTCGCGCAGCGCGGGATCGGCGACGTGCGGGATGATGAGGTTCTGCTCGGTCGTGAAGCGCACCTCGCCGTTGCCATAGGTCTCGGCCAGCCGGGCCACCTCCTTGAGCTGCACCGCCGTCACCCGGCCCGCGGGCACGACCAGGCCCACGTAGCTGCGCCCGTCCTTCTGACGGTAGATGCCGATGTGGTCCGTGCGAGTCTCGCCGCGCGCATCCTCGCCGGCGGGCTCCAGGGGCGCCCCGAACGTCTCCTCGACGGCCGCACGCACCCGCGCGACGCCCCAGTCGTCGATCAGGAAGGCGAAGCGGCTCCGGTTGCGGGCCTCGCGCGGGCCGTGGTCGCGGTACACACACACGATGGTCGCGGCGACCTCGGCCGCCCTCGCCGGCTCGACGAAGACGTCGAGCGCATCGGCGCGGCGGTAGCCGCCAGAGCCCATCTTCCCGCCGACGTGCACGTTGAAGCCCACGCGCTCGCCCTTCCTGGCGGGCACCATGGCGATGTCTTGGCTCTCGGCGCCGACGCAGTTCTCGAGGCAACCGGTGATGGCGACGTTGAACTTGCGCGGCAGGTTCGTGTAGGCGCCTTTGCCGACGAAGAGGCGCGTGAACTCGCGCGCCACCGGCGAGGCGTCGAGCAGCTCGCGCGGCGTCAGTCCGGCCACGGGGCAGCCGATCACGTTGCGGACATTGTCCATGCCGGTCTGGAGCGACGTGAGGCCGACATCGCGCAGGCGCCGGAAGATGGCGGGGACGTCCTGGATCCGCACGCTCCGGAGCTGGACCTGCTGGCGCGTCGTGATGTCCGCGAAGCCGGCCCCGAGCTGCCCGGTGATCTCCGCCAGGGTCCGCACCTGCGCCGCGGTGGCCACACCGTTGGTGATGCGGATCCGCATCATGAAGAAGCCGGGCGTGTGCTTGCGGAAGAAGACGCCGTACCACTTCATGAGCGCCTTGTCGCGCTCGTGGATCGCCTCCGGACCCTCGCCGCTGTAGCGGACGATCTCGGGCCAGATTTCGAGCCCGTCCTTCTCCTTCTTGAACTCCTCG
This sequence comes from Deltaproteobacteria bacterium, assembly GCA_005879245.1. Lineage (GTDB taxonomy): Bacteria > Desulfobacterota > Binatia > DP-6 > DP-6 > DP-23. The sequence goes on along the minus strand of VBLA01000234.1, from coordinate 4,170 downwards.
ATCCGGTTCACCGCATCCCCTTCGGGCACCGCCGGCGTGGCATCACCATTGCTTCTCGACGTGATCGCGAACACTGATGAATGCCGCTCGCCATGCTTCGGGCATCGTCAACGCAAGGGGGGTACCACCGTTGAGTCTCCGCGCCGGGAGGGCGCCTCCCCGGGACGGCTCATGGAGTCAGCTCAATTCCAGTGCACGAGATGCCCCGTCTGTGAGCACGTGCGATCGTGGCGGTGCATGGGTGGAAGCTGATCGCGACCATCACGTGTGGTGATCGCTCCATGTCGCACGCCATGCTGGAGACGAAGCAGCTGCGGATCTTCAAGACGGTCGTCGAGGTGGGAGGCTTCACGCGGGCCGGCCAGCGGCTCAACCTGAGTCAGCCGGCGATCAGCCAGCACGTGCGCGCCCTCGAGAAGGAGCTGGGCGTTCCGCTCTTGCTGCGGATCGGGAAGGCTACGCGGCTCACGCCGGCGGGAGAGGTGCTCCTGCAGTGCGCGACGCAGGTGCTGGACAAGCTCGAGGAGGTGCAGCACGTGCTCGCGGAGCACGGAGACGGGCGCGCGGCAATCGTCCGGCTCGGCACGCCGGAACCCGCCTGCGTTCACCTCATCCCGCCGCTCCTGGTTGAGATCAAGCGGCGCCTGCCGAAGATCGACCTGCGCATCACGAGCGGGCATACCGGAGCCACGCTGGCACGGCTCATCGGCGGAGAGATCGACCTCGGTCTGCTGCCCTTGCCGGTTGAGCCCGAGCGGATGCGCATCACCGAGCTCGGGCGAGACGAGTTGGTTGCCGCGGTGCCGCCGGACCACCGCTGGGTGGCGCGCCGCCGGGTACAGGTGCGCGATTTCCAGGACGAGCCCGTCATCATCTACGATCGCCAGAGTCAGATCACCGAGCTGACGCTCGGCTTTCTCCTGGCGGAGGGCGTCTTCCCGCGGGTCGCGGCGGAGATCGAACACCTGGAGGCTGTGAAGGAGATGGTGCAGAGGCGCCTCGGGGTCGCCGTCGTGCCCGCGTGGGCCGTCCGGCGCGAGGTCGCAGCCGGGGTGCTGGCGGTGGTCGCTCTCGGGAGGACGAGTCTCGTTCGGTCCTGGGGACTTATCTACCCGGAGAAGCGGCAGCTGCCGCCGATGTTCCGCTCGCTGGTCCGATTGTGCGGGGACCTTCTCCCGCCCCTGCTCTCTCCGACGACGTAACGGCTGCCAGCCGCTCGACCCTCAGGCCGCGCGCCGCAGTAGATGTAACCGGATCGTCTGTACGACGTGCGGTGCAACCGAGTCGGGGCCTGGGTTGTCCGCGGCAGCATCAATGGACCACCGCCCGCAGCCGCGAAGGAGCGCAACCGCGTGCGACTGCCGCTCAACCCGGCTCGATCGCGTTGACATCTTGGCCGGATCGGCTCCGATCTCGCGGGGGATCGCGGCCTCGAGCGGAGAACGAGGCGGCATTCTGCACGGATCGTCCGGCTGGCGACGCAGACCCCTCCATCGTCGACAAAGCATGGGCGATGCAATCCGGCGCACGTTCCAGCTGGAGCGCCGCGATGGCAACTCGCGCGTTCGCTTCCCAGGGCCAATCTCCAGGGCCCGAGTCACCGTTCCGGAGGGCGGCCTGTACCACAATGACTCACCGGAAATACCCGAAATAATCGAGCAAAATACGACGCGGTGGAATTCTCCCGCCCTCCGCTGGCCTGCTAAACACCGGCGACCTCGTTTCGCTGCAACCGGCCACTGGAGGAGACGGCATGAGCGCTCGTGGCGCGACGGTCCTGCTGCTGTGCTCGCTCGGGGTCGCCCCGGCCACGGAGGCGAGGCAGAGTTCTCTCTACAGCGGCCGCGGTCCACGCCCGGGGCCGGACATCCTGTACGCGGCCGCCACCGTCGCCCCGCAGCTCGAGAACGTCGGCATCTGGTCCGCCGCGCCGATCCTCGTCTCCGGGGCCAGCGCCTACCGCGGCGGCGAGTTTCTCTACCAGGACTTCCTGTACGACGACCACGGGGCGGCCGAGATACCGGACCCGACGGATCCTCGCTCCGGCGGGGACCTGTTCTCGAAGCCGAACGGCACGTACACCTATCCCACGGATGCGGAGTACGCGAACGACGCGGCCGACCTCGTCGAGCTCCGCGTGAAGCCGCTGCCCGACGCGACCGCGTTCCGGGTGACGCTGGTTCCTCACCGTTCACCCTGTTGGGACCAGCATGGTGGGGGACCTTGTGGACGCCGTCACGGGGCTTCCGGTCGGCGGCCCGGCTCCCCTCGTCGCGGTCGACACCGCCCGGCGGCAGATCGAGGTGCGCGTGCCGCACGCCGCTTGGGATCCGACCGGCCGGGTGGTTCGCCTGGCCGCTGGCGTGGGCCTGTGGGACAAGGCGAACGGCCGTTACCTGCTGCCCCAGGCCGCGGCGGATGCGACCCACCCCGGCGGCGCGGGGACGGCGGTCAGCCCGGCCGCTTTCTTCAACGTCGCCTTCCGCTACGACGAGCCGATGCCCGATCCCGGCGACCCGGCGGGCTCCGCCACCGGCCCGGCCTGGTGGCGCGACAAGGACCAGGGTGCGGCGCTCGCCACGAGCGACTTGAGCGCGCTCCACGCCGACGTCGACTTCGCGAAGCTCGCCGCCGGAGTCAGCGACGACATGCCCGACCAGCCCGGCGGCGTGCCGCAGACCGGCCCCATTGACCGCATCCTGGTGAGCCACTTCGAGATCGCGCAGGGCGCTGATTTCTCCGTCAGCTGCTTCCCGGCGTCGACGAACGGTGGCACGAGCTGCCCGGGTCAGTACCAGGGCGTCCTCCAGCCGTACGCCATCTACGTGCCCACGCAACCGCGACCGACGCGCGGCTATGGGATGACGCTCCTCCTGCACTCGCTCTCGACCAACTACAACCAGTACCTCGGGACCCATCACCAGTCGCAGTTCGGCGAGCGCGGGCCCGGGTCGATCGTCATCACGCCCGAATCGCGCGGCCCCGACGGGTTCTACGACGGCTACGCCGGCGCGGATACCTTCGAAGTCTGGGCCGACGTCGCGCGCCTCTACCGCCTGGACCCCGACTGGACGGTCATCACCGGCTACTCGATGGGTGGCCTCGGCACGTTCAAGCTGGCCGAGCAGTTCCCCGATCTCTTTGCGAAGGGCCAGCCCACCGTCGGCTTCAGCGGCGACGACAACCTGGTCGCCTCGCTGCGCAACATCCCATTCCTGATGTGGAACTCGGCGGTCGACGAGCTGGTCCCGCCGACCGACTACGAACCCACCGCCCGGCAACTCGACAACCTCGGCTACCGCTACGAGCTCGACGTCTTCGCGCCGAGCGAGCACCTGACGCTCGCCATCAACGATCAGTACGCGCCGGCGGCCGAGTTTCTCGACCTCACGAAGGTGGAGCGCGACCCCGCGCACGTCACGTACGTCATCGACCCGACCCTCGACTACCCGGCGCTCGGGTTCGTCGCGGACCACGCGTACTGGCTCTCCGGGGTGAAGCTACGTGACTCGACGCCGCCGGCAACCGGCGGACACGCCGAGGGCACCATCGACGCGTTCTCGCACGGGTTCCGCGTCGGCGACCCCACGCCGTCGGACACGCAGCTCGGCAGCGGCATGCTCACCGGCGGCAACCTGCCCACCCCGCTCCTCTTCACCTCCCAGTCGAAGAGCTGGGGGCCCGTACCGAGCATTCCGCAGGCCAGGCGTATCGACCTGACCGCGCGGAACATCGCCGCGGTCACGATCGACGTCCGGCGGGCCCGCGTCGACTGTAGCGTCGACCTGCACGTCGAAACCGATGGGCCGATCACGATTCGGCTCGACCGCTGCCGACGGACGGTCCACGCGGGCGGCGGCGTCTAGAGAGGAGGATCGAATCGATGGCCAGAGCTTTTCTCGCGACGGCGTTGATGACGGCGGTATCCGCATTGGCGCTGATGACGCCGGGGAACGTCCTCGCCGCGACCACGTCGTACGACGTGGTCTCCGACGTGAGGATCCCGATGCCGGACGGAGTCTTGCTCGACTCCGACGAATACATCCCGACCACCGGGTGCCCTTGCCCGACGATCCTCGTACAGACGCCGTATCGCAAATCGGGTGCGGGAGTGTCCGAGGGCAACACGATCTTTCCCTCCAACGGCTATGCGATGATCGTGTTGCCCTC
>VBLA01000233.1 GCA_005879245.1 Deltaproteobacteria bacterium | reverse complement strand
CCGCCGCGAACTCGGGCCAGTACCGCGCCACCGGTGCATCGAGGTCGAGCTGGCCGCGGTCCGCGAGGAGGTGTGCCGCCAGCGCGACGATGCCCTTGGTCGTCGAGTAGACGTGGACGAGCGTGTCGCGTCGCCACAACCGCGTCCGCCCGGTGTCGACGTGACCGCCCCAGAGATCGACGACCGTCCGCCCGTCGAGCACCACGGCCACGGCGGCGCCGAGCTCGTCGTGCGCGGCGAAGTTCTCCGCGAACGCGTCGCGCACACGGGCGAAGCGCCCGTCGCACGTCCCCTCGATGGCTGGGATCTGCCCCATGGTCTCACGCGTCCTTCCCGTCAACGGAGCCGGTACTCTCGCATCTTCTTCTGCAGCATGAAGCGGGAGAGCCCGAGCGCCTGTGCGGCGTGGGTGACGTTCCCGCCGTGCTGGTGGAGGACAGCGGCGATGTGTCGCGCCTCGAACGCCGCGCGGGCCTCGCGGAGCGCGCTGGTGTCCAGGGGAGCGTCGGGCGGCGGAGGCCCCTCGGGCGACGAGAGCTTCGCCGAGAGGTGCTCGGGCCGGATTACCTCCCCGGACTGGGCGAGCGCGACGGCGCGATCGATCTCGTTCTGGAGCTCGCGCACGTTGCCGGGCCAGGGGAAGCGAGCCAGGAGGTCGAGCGCCGCAGGCGCGAAGCCCGCCACGGGTTTCCCGTTCCGGGCGGAGGCCGCGGCCAGGAAGCGGGCGGCGAGGACCGGGATGTCCTCGACGCGTTCGCGGAGAGGGGGAAGGTGGATCGGGAAGGCCGAGAGACGGTAGTACAGGTCCTCACGGAACTCGCCCCGACGCATCACGGCGGCGAGATCGCGATTCGTCGCCGAGATCACGCGCGCATCGACGCGGCGGGAGCGCGTGTCGCCGAGCGGCACCACCTCGCCGTCCTGGAGGACGCGCAGGAGCTTCGCCTGCATCGATGCGGGCATCTCGCTCACCTCGTCGAGGAAGATCGTCCCGCCGGCCGCGGCCTCGAAGAGCCCGCGTTGATCGCGGGTCGCCCCCGTGAACGCCCCCCGGCGGTGGCCGAAGAGCTCGCTCTCGAGGAGCGCCTCCGGGAGGGCCGCGCAGTTGATGGCTACGAACGGGGCGCCGGCGCGCGCGCTCGCCGCGTGGATGCCCCGCGCCACGAGCTCCTTCCCGGTGCCCGTGTCGCCCTCGACGAGGACCCCGATGGGCGAGGCGGCGGCGCTCTCCATGAGGCGGAAGACCTCCGCCATCCGCGGCCCACTCCCGACCATCTCCGGGAAACCCTCCCGCCGGACGAGGTCGCGGCGGAGCGCGCCCACCTCGGCGAGCAGTCCCTCCTGGGCAGCTCGCACGCGCGCGTAGAGCTGCGCGTTCTCGATCGCGACCGCGACGCCCCCCGCGAGCGCTTCGAGGAAAGCGAGGTCGTCGTCGTCGAAGGTGCCGCCGTGGCGGTTCACGACCTGGATGACACCGATGATGCCCTGCCGCGACGTGAGCGGGGCGGAGAGCAGGCTGCGGGTGGTGAACCCCGTGTCCCGGTCGATCGCCGGGTAGAAGCGCGGGTCGCGCGAGGCGTCGTCCACGCGGAGCGCCCGGGCCGTCCGTAGCACCTCACCCGCGATCCCCTGCTCGGCCGGGAAGCGGAGCCGGAGGAGGCGCTCGGCCACCTCCGCGCGCTCCTCGGCGACGTAGGGGAAATAGAGCTCCCCCCGCGCCGGATCGAGGAGCAGGAGCGAGGCACCTTCCGCGTCGAGAACCTCCCGGCACTTGGTGATGATGAGCGGGGCCAGCTCCTCGAGATCGAGGCGGGCGGCGAACGCGCATCCAAGCTCGTAGAGGAGTTCCAGCCGGCCGGCGCCGCTCGCCTGCACGGCCTCGTGTCTAGCCCAGCCCGGCCGCCCGGTCCACGCCGGGAGGGGCGCCAGATGCACTAGGCGCCACCGCCTAGGAAAGTAGGCGGCGGTGCATGCGGGGGACGGCACTCCCGGACCGAAAACGCTGGAATCTCTTCACCTCGGGGACGCGTTCCGCATGGCACACCTCGTGCGTCTCGTGGATCCCGAAAGGAGGCCGAGCGATGGTCGCCATCTACGGACCCATGATCGCCATGTCGCCTCTTCCACCGCTCTCCATGGGAGTCGCGGCCGGCGATCTGACCTCAGCCGTCCTTGCTGGCCTCTCGGCCCTGGCCGGGCTGGCCGTGGTGCTGATCGCTCGTCGCGCTCCGCGCGTGCGGTCGACGCTGCCGTCGAACGGCATAGCCGCGGCCAGGGCTGCCCACCTCGCGGCTGAGGGAGACGTCCCATGCTGATGCCTCCACTCGGCGAGTTGCTCGTCGCAGGCCTCGGGAGTGAGCTCAACCGACTCTGCCTCGGCACGGCCCCGGGCCTCATCGCCGTGCTCGCCTGTGCGGCGGGAGCCTTCATCTTGGTCGCGATCGCTGGCATCCTGGCGGACAGCGGCACCGTGAGGCCATGGCAACGCGAGCAATCGTAGTCGGCGGAAGCCTCGCGGGGCTCTGCGCGGGACGCGTCCTCGGCCGCTTCTTCGACCGCGTGACGGTGATCGACCGTGACAGCTACCCCGCGGCGGCCGCCGACCGTACGGGCGTGCCACAGGGCCGTCATGTGCACGCGCTCCTCGCGCGCGGGCGGCGCGAGCTGGAGCGTCTCTTTCCCGGCTTCGACCCCGCCATGCGGCAGCGCGGCGCGCTCGAGATCGACTTCGGCTGGGAGGTCGCCGCGCTCCGCCAGTTCGGGTGGCTACCGCGCGAGCCGAGCGGCATCACGTCGCTCTTCGCCAGCCGGGCGATGCTCGAGACGGTGGTGCGGGACCGCCTGAGGACGCTTCCCACCGTCGAGCTGATCGAGGATACCGCGGTCGTCGACGTCGTCTGGTCCGGGGTCGACGGCGGGCGGCGCGCGACGGGTGTCCGGCTGCGCTCCGCCGTGGCAGGGACGGGGCGCGAGCTGGCGGCGGACCTGGTGGTCGACGCGAGCGGCCGGCAGAGCCGCGCCCCGGAGTGGCTCCGGGCGGCCGGCGTCGAACCCCCAGCGGAGACGGTGGTCGACTCCCTCTGCGGGTACAGTACCCGCTGGTTCAAGGCACCCGAGCCCGAGCGGTGGCCGAGCGAGTGGTGGTGGAAGGGGATCTGGATCGACCCGCTTCTCCCGGCACAGCGGACCGCCGGCGTGCTCTTCCCCGTCGAGGGGGGGCGCTGGATCGTGACCCTCGCCGGCATCGGCGGTCACTACCCGCCGGGCGACGAGGCGGGCTTCACGGCGGCGCTCGGCACGCTCCGCTCCCCGCTCCTCGCCGAGGCCGTGCGCCTCGCGAAGCCGATCTCGCCGGTCTACGGGAACCGCGCGATGGCGAACCGCTTCCGGCACTACGAGCGCTCGGCGGAGCACCCCGCGGGCTTCCTCGCCGTCGGCGACTCGGTGTGCGCCTTCAACCCGATCTACGGGCAGGGCATGACGAGCGCGGCGGTGTGCGCCAGGATCCTCGAGGACTCCCTCGAGCGCCTCGGTCCGACGGCCCGGGAGCTGCCGCGCCGCTTCTTCCGCGCGCAGGCTCGGTTCCTACGCGACCCGTGAACGCTCGCGACCGGCGCGGACCTGCACATCCCGGAGACACAGGGAGCCCGGCCCGCACTCCTGAACGTCGTCGCGAGGTATATGGATGCGCTCTTCGCCACGGCACAGACCGACGCCGAGGTGCGCCGACGCATCCATGCCGTGATGAACATGCTCGCGCCGGTCTCGGCCTTCTTCTCGCCGGAGATCCTGGGACGGGTGGCGAGCGGCACCCTCCGTCGCTGGGCAGCCGTGGCAGAGCTCACGGCGCCGCCGCTGCCTCCTCCCGTCCCCGATACCGTTGCCGCCGGCTGACCCGGGGGCGCGGTATCGCCCTCTCGCGCGTCTCGACGGTGACGTGCGCGGACATTTATGAACTCATCGGAGCCCTGCGCACCGCCGGTTGCACGGGAGATCGCCAACCTTGCCGCAGGCGCACTTC
>VBLA01000232.1 GCA_005879245.1 Deltaproteobacteria bacterium | reverse complement strand
CAGACCTGGTCGTTATCCATGTCGCCGCCCCCAGCCGGCGAGCAGACGCCCTCCTGGCAGGTGTCGGGCAGCGAGCAGATGAGGGGCTGGCCGTCGTCGCAGGGGGTGTCGTTCGGCTTGGCGAGGTTTTGGCAGCCCAACGTATGATCGCAGGAATCCACGGTGCACTCGTTGCCGTCGTTGCAGTTGGGCGGCGGCCCGCCGATGCAGGTGCCCGTTGAGCAGGTGTCACCCGTCGTGCAGGCATCACCGTCCTGACAGGGGCTGCCGTTGGGCTCGAGCTGGCACGTCGCGGAGCAGCAGTCCCCATCGAGGACGTTGCCGTCGTCGCACTGCTCCCCGGCATCGAGATACCCGTCCCCGCACCTGGGCAATCGCTTTCCGATGACCGTGCTGAACTGGTTCGTCTGGACGCCGCCGGCGGGAAGACCCGGGCCCTCGAACCTGAAGATGTTCGTGCCGCAGGCGCTGCCGGTGACGGTCTGGTTGGCAGCCGGGTTACCGATCGTTCCGGGCGGCGGCGGCGGCGCTCCCGTCGCGAAGCGGAGGAAGGGCCCCACGTCGCCGTTGAGGGCGAGTCCGAACGCCAGTGAGGTCCGACCGATGTCCCGCGTGAAGTCGATCAGTCGAGGGGGGTTGGTACCGGCCGTGAGCGTCTCCACGCCGAAGGGATGCGTGACCATATAGGTCGCGCCCTGCACCAGGCCCGTGGCGCGCACGCGGAGGCGCGTGAAGACGATCTGCTGGCCGTCGGCCGGCACGCCGTTGCTGAAGGAGCCTGTCAGACCGAGGACGAGGAGGAACGTCTCGCCGTTGGGTCCGTTCATCGACGCGATGGCCCGGTGATAGAAGAATTCATCCGGGAAGTTGCCCGGGAAGGAAACCGGAGCGCTCGGGTCGGGAACGACGAACGTCGGATCACAGACGGTGTCCAGGCACGGCTGAAGGGCGAGGTTCTTCGAATCCTGGTAGTACGTCGGGAATCCGTTGGCAGGGTCGATCGGCCCGACGGCCTGCAGCGGGACGCTGCAGTCCAGGGCGTGCGCGGCGTGCCTGCTGCCCGCCACGGCTGCGATCAGGATCGCAGCACAGATCGCGACACGGAACGCCCCTCGGAGCATGCTCTGTCGTGTTTGCATTGGTCGTCAGTCTCTCCGTTTCAACCCTTCGCCCTCTACAGCGCGTGGCGAAGGGGTCGCCAGGTCGGGACGCGTGTACAGTGATCAGGCGTTTGGTGTCAATTGAAAAATAGCTCTCTGGAATGATGCACAGACAGCGCCATTGCAGGCCCCATGCCGAGCGCCGGATGTCATGAGGTCTGCGGTAGGCCCGCGCACAGCGGACTCGCAGGCACGCGATTTCGGGACGCTCAGGGCGGGCGCCGTGCGCGGCCGTCGTGACCGTCAGGACGCCGCGGGGTAGCCGACCAGCCGGCGCGCGATCACGATGCGCTGGATCTGGCCGGTGCCCTCGACGATGTCCATCGCCTTCACGTCGCGGTAGAGCTTCTCGACGTAGCGATCCTGCCGCACGCCGGCCTCGCCCAGGATCTCGAGCGCGAGGCTGGTCACCTCCTGCGCCGCGGCGGGAGCGAATGCCTTCGCCATCGAGGCCTCGATCTGATTCGGCTGCTCGACGTCGGCGAGTGTTGCCGCCCGCCAGCAGAGGAGACGTGCGACCTCGATCTTGCGCGCCATGCGGGCGAGCTTGGCGGTGATGCGCTGATGGCGCGGCAGCGGCCGCGCGAGCACATAGTGCTCGCGGGCGAAGGCCCGCGCGGCGTCATAGGCGGCGCGAGCGATGCCGACGGCCATCACGGCGATCATCGGGCGCGTCGCGTTGAAGCTCTCCATCGCACCCTTGAAGCCGGCCCGGGCGCGATAGTGGTCCTCGCCGCCGAGGAGGTTCGCGGACGGCACGCGACAGTCGCGGAGCGTGAACGAGGCGCTCTCGTAGGCGATCAGCCCCATCTTGTGCTCGGCGCGCATGTCCTCGAGCCCGGGTGTGCCGCGCTCGACGACGAAGGCGCGGTGACCGGCGCGGCCGGCGGCCGGATCGACGGTCGCCCACACGACGATCCAGTCCGCGCGGATGGCATTGGAGATGAACGTCTTCGCACCGCTCAGCACCCAGCCTTCGCCGTCCCGCCGCGCGCTCGTCCGGATGCCGGCCACGTCGCTCCCCGCCGCTGGCTCGGTCATCGCGAAGGCGCCCCAGCGCGGCCGTGACGGATCGCGGAACCGCCCGAGGAAGCGCTCCTGCTGCTCGGGCGTCCCCATGCGGCGGACGGGCGGCGCCCCGAGACCGGGGCCCGGGAGCGCAACCGCCGCGCCGCGGTCCCAGTAGGCGAGCTCCTCGGCCACGAGCACGCCCCGCCGCGCCGCCGTGCGCTCGCCGGAATTCCCGACTTCCCGCCCCTCACGATCGTCGGGCCCGAGCCGCCCGATGCCCAGCTCCCAGGCCTTCTGGAAGAAGGGGTGCGCCGCCGGGATCGCCTCGCCCGTCAGATCGGCCTCGATCCCGAGCGGACGGAGGAACTCCCGTCCGAGGACGCGCACGCGCTCGAGCTCGGCGGCCATCTCGGGCCCCGGGTCGAAGCTGAGCATACGCTTCAGCCCTCGCCGGCGGCCGCCTCGAGCTCGGCCTCGTCGCGACCGCCGCCGAGGAGCGCCAGCGTCCGGATGTCGCGCATCCACTTCTCGACCGGGTGGTCCTTCATGAAGCCGTGCCCGCCCAGCACCTGTACCGCGCTCGGGCCGACGAAGAGCGCCTGCTCGGCCGCTTCGGCGAGCGCCCACGCCGCTCGGCGCGAGCCGCCGTCCTCCTCCCCGCCGTCGACGGCCGCTCGCCAGAGCGCGAGGCGTGCGCCCTCCACGGCCGTCGCCATGTCGGCGAGGAGAAACGCCAGCCCCTGGTGGTGGGCGATCGGGCGGCCGAAGGCCACGCGACCCTCGGCGTATCGCATCGCGTAGTCCGTGGCCGTGCGGGCGAGGCCGACGAGGAGAGCGGCCATGAAGTGGCGGGCATGCGCCCGCGCGCGGGCGGCCGCGGCACGAGCGACCGTCGTCGCCACGACCGGCGCCGCCGCGAAGTCCAGCTGACAGGCGCCGGCCGCGGCGAGTCCGCAGGGCCTGACGGGAACGAAGTCGACCCCGTCGCGGACGAGCACCATCTGCTCGCCCTGCACGACGACGACGGCAGCACAACCGCGCGACGGGAGCGGGCTCCAGGGATGGGTGCCCGTCACGGTCGCAGGTCCGAGCGCGAGCCGACCCTCTTCGTCGGAGACGAAACCGACGCGCAGATGGGGGTCGGCAATCAGGTTCCGGAGCAATGCCGTCTCCCCGAGCTCGACCAGCGCCTGCAGCGCCGGCCCCGCTCCCTCGAGCGCGAACGCCGCCGCGGCGTCGCCCGCACCCAGCTCCTCGAGCACGAGGGCCTTGGCTAGCGGCGAGGCCCCCTGCCCCCCCGCCGCCGCTGGCGCCTCCATGTCGGCGAAGCCGAGCGTACGGTACGCGCGCACGATCCCGACGTCGACGGCGCCTCGTCCCTCGTGCACCCGCATGGTGGGAGCGAGGCGGTCCTGCGCGAAGGCCCGCGCCGTGTCGCGGATCATCTCCTCGTCGGGACCGAGGTGGAGATCTATCACGA
>VBLA01000231.1 GCA_005879245.1 Deltaproteobacteria bacterium | reverse complement strand
GGTGTCGACATGTTCGACTGCAGCATCCCGTCCGCGCTGGCCAAGCAGGGCGTGGCGTTCACCTCGCGCGGCCGGGTGAATCTCTATCGCGGCGTCTACAAGCTGGCCGAAGAGGCCGTGGACCCGCGGTGCGACTGCAGCACGTGCGGTCGGTATTCACGGGCGTACCTCCACCATCTGACCAAGGCCGGGGAGGTGCTCGGCTGGCAGCTGCTGACGAAGCACAACCTACGCTTCTACCACGCCCTGACGGCGACGATTCGTCGCCACGTCGTCGCCGACACGTTCGCGGCGTACTATCGGGAGCAACGGGACGTGTTGATGCGCGGCGACGACGAGTACCCGTCGCGACCGCCAACCGTCCGGCGCGGCCGTCGCGATCCGCGCGCTCCGGAGCGTTTCGAGGTCCGCGAATCCGCGCACGGCTACGCGAGCGTGGTCCACAGGCGGTCCGGCGAGATCATGCACGCCGGGCTCGACCCGGCCGCCGAGGCGCAGGCCGTCTACGTCGACCAGTCCCGACTGGCGGACCGCCTGCGCGAGCCCCGGCCCGAGCCGCTGGTCGTGTGGGACGTCGGGCTCGGCGCGGCCCACAACGCCATGGCCGTCCTGGAATGTCGCGACGCAATCGGCGCAGGGGCGTGGCGGCCGTTGCGACTCGTCAGCTTCGAGCACGATCTCGGGTCGCTGCGGCTCGCGTTGCGGAACGCGACGCGGTTTCCCCACCTGCACCGCGCCGGCCCCAACGACATCCTGCGGGCCGGGGAGTGGCGATCGCCGGGATCGGCGGTCGTCTGGACGCTCCTCGAGGGCGACTTCCGCGCGCGACTGGCCGAGGCGCCGCCGCCGGACGTGATCTTCTACGATCCGTTCTCGGCGCGCACGGACACGGGGATGTGGACGCTCGGGTGCTTCGACCGCGTGTTCGCTGCCTGCGCCGAGCACGACACGGAGCTCTTCACGTACTCCGCGTCCACGTCGGTGCGGGCCGCGTTGCTGGCCGCGGGCTTCGTCGTCGCGCGGGGGGTCCCGACCGGCACGAAGCCCGAGACGACGCTGGCGATGACGCCGTCGGCCGCGCTCCGCTCCGTGGCACGGGGGCGCGCGCTCCTCGGCGCGGAGTGGCTCGAACGTTGGCGACGCAGCGATGCCAGGGTGCCGAGCGACGTTCCCGCCGACGGCCACGCCGTGTTCGCCGAACGGATCCTGCGACTCGCGCAGTTCGCGGGATGACGCTGGGGTCCCCGATGACGGTGTGGATCGTCGACGCGATGAACGTCATCGGATCGCGTCCGACCGGATGGTGGCGCGATCGCCCCGCCGCCGTGCGCCGCCTGCTGGGCGAGACCCGGCGCTTGGTCGCCGTCACCCGCGAGCCGGTGACGCTCGTCGTGGACGGCCGGCCGCCGCCTCACCTCCCCGACGGCGAGGACGATGGCGTGCGCGTCGTGTATGCGGTGCGCGCGGGGGCCAATGCGGCCGACGACCGCATCGTCGAGCTGGTGGCGTCCGACCCGGCACCCGCCGGCGTGCGCGTGGTCACGTCGGATCGCGCGCTGCAGGCGAGAGTCCGCGGGTTGGGGGCACAGGTGGTGAGTGCCCACGAGTGGCTGCGGCGGCTGGATGCGACGGCGGCGCCGTGACGGCGACGCTCGGCGAAGAGCGCCGGGCTCGTCTGCGGCTCGGCCTAGAGGGGCACGACGTTCTCCGCGGCCGGGCCCTTTGCGCCCTGGACCACGTCGAACTCGACCTTGGCGCCCTCAGGAAGGCTCCGATGGCCTTCGGCCTTGATGGCGCTGTGATGGCAGAAGACGTCCTTCTCGCCGTCGTCACGCGTGATGAAGCCGAAGCCCTTCTCGTCGTTGAACCACTTGACCGTTCCTGTCGTACGCATCGCCTACTCCTGCTGGTTTTCGAATAGCCGGAGTGCGACGCTGCGCGTGTCCTGCATCATCCGCAATCCCCGACCACTCGCCTTCGCGGGAAGCCGTCCCGCATCGGGGCTCCCCGGACATTCGGGGGACCGTTTGGAGCGATCCCCTATGGACCGCCTCCAGTTCCCGTGCAAGGAACCTCCCAGTATTCTATCTGATTCCTCGGGGTGGTTGCCAGGCCCGCGCCTTCAGCGCTAGCCGCAACGGAAGCGGTCGAGTATCTGCTGATCTGGCATCCGCGGCACCTCAGGGCCGAGCTTGAGGTTCGTCGTGGCGACCCTCGAGTCCGCGAACTGGATCACCGCGTACTCGCCTTCGCGCGTGATCCGCACTTCGTCGAGCGAGGCCACATGGGGACGGTTCAGACGCATGATCGTTCCTATGGCAGATCGGGGATCACTCCCCCTGCGCCGCGGCTCGATCTGGATCTCGCGCCTGACCGCTGCGGCGGCGCCCTACGCGGCCCGCCGGGGATTGACCACGAGTCGAACCTCGCAGTCGAGCAGGTGCAGAAGCCCGATCAGTTGACCGAGGCTCTTGCGCGTGTTGGCAGGATCCAGCAGCCGGTACAGCTGGGGCACGGACGTACTGAGGCGACGCGCAAGCTCGCGTCGGCTGAGCCCGGACCGATCTGCCCGTCGCTTCGCCTCCACGGTCAGCTTGTGAATCAGGAGTTCGGCGAGGTAGCTCGGGTCCTCGTTGTACTCCAGTGCGTGGTCGATGTGTACGGAACCTTCTGCGCCGGAGGCGAGGACATACGTGACCGCTTCCTTCCCGAGCTCCTTGTCGACGTAGACCTCCCGAATCCGATTCTTCGAGGTTGGCCGCGGATCGAGCTTGGCGTACGGAACGGGGAAGACCTTCCCGGAGCGCACGGTGAGTTCCAGCTGCGCCTTCCGATTGTTTACGGTAGCGCGGCGGATCTTCATAGTATCCCCTCCTTTTCCAACTCTGCGATGAGCTGAAGCACTCGGGCGGTCGGGTGCCCCTTCATTGCCACGCGATCGTCGAGATTCCACTTCACGACCAATTCCCCGTCCCGGTAGACGTGGACATGACGCGGGCCGTGGTCTCCCTTCCAGGTCAGGAACACGTGGTTTCCACGCCGCACCTTGCCCACCATGAAGTGTTACCATATGAGGTAACGGATGACAATCCTCGCCTCCGATGGCCGGGGCGACGGTGCCCCCGGATTTCTCAGACCTCGAACCGGATGCCGTCGACACCGACGGTCGTCCCGACCAGCTCCTCGCGCGTGGCGCGGCGCGCCACCGCGGCGTCGTCGCACGATGCCATGCAGCGCGTGCCGCTCGGCGTGTCGGCGATGATGGTGCACTTCGTAGGCTCCGCTTGCTCGTAGGTGACGGTGTACGCCGCGACCCGAGCCGGGCCCCGGTACCCGGCAATCAGCTCGACGCGCGGCGTGGCTCGATCTGCTTGATCAGCCAGGTCACCGAGCAGGAGGGGCGCGGGGTCGGGTTGCGTGGCGTACACGGCGAGGCCGGGCTTGTTCACGATCCCGCTCACGGTGGAGACGAGCCCCTTCGCGTCCCGGTGCACCCGGAGGCGCTCGACCATGGCGGCGGTCGCCTGGAGCACGAAGTTGTTCCACGGCCCCCCGGCGAAGGTCTCGCCGCCCGTGATGGTCGGCACGCCGTCGACGGGCAGTCGCAGCGCGCGTTGCTGGACGCGCACGGCGGCGGGGAAGC
>VBLA01000230.1 GCA_005879245.1 Deltaproteobacteria bacterium | reverse complement strand
CTCTCGCTCACCTCTCGGAGCTCGGGCGGGAGGTCGGGAGCGAGCTCGGGGATGTCGCGCGCCAGGTGGGCGAGCATCGCGAGGTGCGCCCCGGCGGAGAGCCCCAGCAGCACGATGCGATCGGGATCGATGCCGAGCTCGGCCGCATGTGCACGTGTGTGGCGAAGCCCGCGACGCACGTCGTCGAGCGGCGCGGGGAAGCGGTGCGCCGGTGCCAGGCGGTAGGAGATCGCGACCGTGGCGATCCCGCGGCGGGCGAAGTGCATCGCGTTGCCCGCCGCCTGGCTCGGGTCGCCGGTCATCCACGCTCCGCCGTGCACGAACACCACCGCAGGCGCCGGCCCCGTCACGCGCCGCGGGCGGTAGTGGTCGTAGCGGAGCGAGAAGCCGTCCACCTCCGCATAGACGACGTCCATGGTGAGCTCGTGCGTGTCGGAGAGTCGCGGGATGCCGGGCACTTGGCGGGGAAAGGCCATGGTGCGGGAGTAGCACAGCAACTGGGGTGCTGGAACCTCGACCCGCTCCCCGCTACCCTGACCGGCGTTGTGACGCGACCTCTCATCGGTATTTCCAGCTACGGCAGGGCAGGACAGCGGCAGACCTTCTCGCTCCCCTGCGAGTACGTGGACGTCGTTCGGCTCGCGGGTGCCGTGCCGATCGTGCTGCCCGCGGTGGAGGGCGAGATCCCCGAGGCCCTCGCGGTGGTCGATGCGCTCATTTTCCCGGGCGGCGGCGACGTCGACCCCGCCCATTACGGCGGGCGGCAGCACGAGGCGAACTACGGCATCTCCATGGAGCGCGACGGCTTCGAGCTGGCGCTCCTCCGCGCCGCGCTCGCCCGCGACCTCCCGCTCCTCTGCATCTGCCGCGGGATGCAGCTCTTGAACGTCGCCCTGGGCGGCGACCTCGTGCCGCACATCCCTGACCAGTACGGGGACCGGGTGGTCCATCGCCATCCCGACGTGCTGCCCGTCCAGCACGACGTGCGGGTCGACCCGACGAGTCACCTCGCGGAGATCCTCGGTGTGACCGAGCTCAGCGTGCACTCGGTGCACCACCAGGCGGTCGGCCGTCTGGGCCAGGGCCTCCGCGCCGTCGCCTGGAGCCCCGACGGCGTCATCGAGGCGATCGAGTCGACGGAGCGCACCCTCGTGACCGGTCTCCAGTGGCACCCCGAGCTCGCCGCCCTCGGCGACGAGCGGCAGCGGCGACTCTTCGAGGCGCTCGTGGCGGGGCGGCGGGACGATGCGCACCGCCGCGCGGCCCGGCGCGGCCGCTAGCCCCCGAACCGTTCCGCCTGCATCGCCTCGTCGTCGGCTCCCAGGCGGGCGAGCGCCACGGCGCGCGGCACCGGAGCGAACGCTGGCGCGGGGCCGTCACCGCGGAGCGTTCGCGCCAGCGCCGGTAGCGCGTGGAGCACGAGCTCCGGGTCGCGGAGCAGGTGGTCGGGCGGCTCCAGCATGTTGAAGACGCGCATCAGCCCCCGGAAGACGATCGGGTCGATGCGGCTCGCGGGCAAGAGTGCCCGGTCGAAGAACCAGCCGAAGACCTCCGCGGCCATGGCGGCCAAGTAGGCACGCGGGTTCGTCAGCTGGAACGGCCGCCGACCGCCGGCGCTGCGACGGTCGCCCGCCACGGCCGCATCCCAGAACGGACGGAGCTCCGCCTCGCTCGCGCGGTCCAGGTGACGGGCGGCAGCCCGCAGGTCGCCCGGGTGACGATCGAGCGCCTCATCCAGAAGGGCTGCCTGGACGAGGCTCGAGGTGACGCCGCGGCCGTAGATCGGATTCGAGTGATAGGCGGCGTCACCAATGGCGAAGAAGCCGTTCGCGAGTGGCCCCTCGCGGTCGACGAAGCGGCGGAGCCGGTTCTGCAGCTGACCCATGACGAGGACGGGCGTGTGCGGCCCGGCGATCGGCTCTGCCGCCCGGCCGGCGAGCCAGGGTGCGACGGTGGGAAAGGCGCCGAGGAAGCGCTCGAAGCGGGCGGGGTCGATCAGCGCCTTCAGGTGCGGATCCCCGACCGGCGTCCCGACCGTGATCGAGAAGCTCCCTGCGTCGCCGGGGAAGATCGCGACCTTCACCCACCCGAGGTCGCCCGCGACGAGCGCCGGCCGGCCGCCCGGCACCCGACCGCGGCGCTCACGATAGAAGCGCGTGTAGTAGAAGATGCCGCAGGGTGCGCTCCGCTCGCGCGGTGGCGGCGCCCTGAGCGCAGCGAGCCACTGTGGTGCGCGTGAGCGCCGCCCTGTCGTGTCGACGACGAGAGCCGCTTCCACGCTCCGACCGTCTTCCAGCCGGACGCCCGTCACCGTCGGCCGGTCGCCATCGACCACCGTCCCGATGAGGCCGGCCACGCTCAGCCCCTCGTGGAGCTCGATCGCCGGCCGCGCGACGACGCTCGCGCGTAACACCCATTCGAACGTCGCCCGACGGCAGGCGAGCAGCACGATGTCCTCGTCGTCGGCACGCGGCGCGACGCCGAGACCGCGCGGTGCGGCCTCGGCGAGGCCGATCTCACGCATGCCGACCTCGCGCAGCCGGTCGAGCACGTCGGGAAAGTGGGCGAGCAGGAGGAGCCGCACGCGGGCGAGAAAAGCGTGCGAGTGTCGAAACTGCGGTACGCCCGGCCGCTCCCAGCCGTCGAAGGCCTCCTCGGGCGATGCCATCTCGACCTGCTGATCGCGCTCCAGCACCACGACGCGCGTGAAGTGTCGTGCCAGCACGCGGGCGGCAGCGAGGCCCGCGATCCCGCCGCCGATGACGACGGCGGGCAAGCCCGGGTGGGGCGCCTCCTCCCTAGACATGCGCGGGTGAGAATACGCTATAAGCGCCCGCATGTCCCCCGCGCACCGCCGGTTTCTCCTGCTCGAGCAAGGGGTGGGTGCGGCGATCTTCAACTTCGCGCTGAACGCCGGGATCGCGTGGCTGCTGTTCCACCACCTGGACACGGTGCCAATCCGGGGCCAGCAGAGCATCGCCGGCGACACCATCGCGACGAGCCTCATCCTGCCGTTCCTCACCTGCCTCATCGTGACGCCGACGGTGCGAAGACGAGTCCGGCACGGCGGAATCGCGCCCCTCGACCGGCGCGACGCCGCGGCCATGCCACTCGCATGGCTGCCGGGCCGGACGTGGCTCCGCGCCCTCGTGTTCGCGGGGCTCGGTGCCCTCGCGTTCGCCCCAGTGACGATCGTGGTGCTCGACGCGCTCGGTGTGGCGGCCCAGAGCCTCCGGCAGTTCATCCTCTTCAAGGCGAGCTTCGCCGCGCTCGCGGCGCTCGTCGTGACCCCCGTGATCTCGGTGGCGGCGCTCGCGGACGAGGTTACGCCGGCGGTCCCCGGCGGAGCAGGGCGGCAGGTCGCGCACGGGGCGTGAAGCGCTCTCCGCCGCTTGCCCCGGGGCCTAGTACTAGCTAGCTAGCCGCAGTAGGTCGCGCCGTGTCCCGCCGCGCGGCAGAGGACGGCGAGGTTGCGCGCGCACCGATCGCCCAGGCGCAGCACCCAGAGGAGCCGCTCGTCGGTCGGAACACTCGCAAGACTCCCTGCGACCGCGTGGAGGCTCAGATCCGCTCCGTTGCCCGCCATCCGGAGCTCGACGCGTGTGAGTCCGTTCGTGCCCGGTGGCGCCTTCCGCCTTCCCGCCCGCCGGTACACGAGCGCCCGACGGTGACCCGTCCAGCGGAAGGCGCCGCCGGGTAGCGTTGCGACGTAGAGGAGCTTGCCCGCTGCGTCGCGGAGCTCGATCGTCGTTCCAGCGAGAGCGGCCTCCAGGGGGAGTGGGCCTGGCAGCGCCGCCCCCGCGACGAGGCGCCCGCGTCGCCCGACCCTCCGCACGACAAAGCGGACGGGGACGTCGTCGGCGGAGATGGCGGGCGCGGTCACCGCGCATGCGCCTCCGGCGCAGCCCCCGGTGTTGCACGGATCATCCTGGTAGCACGTGAGCCCGTCGGGTGAAGGCGCGACGACGCAGTCGTCGCGTGTCTCGCAGCGCAGCTCGGTGCAGGCCGCGTGCACGGCCGGCGCGTAGAGCACGAGTTCGTTCGACAGCGCGCTCTCGGCGCCGTCGGCGGTGTACGCCGTCACCGCGAAGG
>VBLA01000052.1:19252-22285 GCA_005879245.1 Deltaproteobacteria bacterium | reverse complement strand
TTGGTGCCAGCGCTCATGCGCGATCTCGGCTGCACGAGCCGGATGGCGGTACCCCGGCTCGAGAAGATCGTCCTCAACATGGGGCTGGGGGAAGCGTCGCAGAACCCGAAGCTGCTCGACGCCGCCGTCGAGGAGCTCGCTGCCATCAGCGGTCAGAAACCGGTCGTGACCCGCGCGAAGAAAGCGATCGCGAACTTCAAGCTCCGGGAAGGCATGCCGATCGGCGCGATGGTCACGTTGCGCGGCGAGCGCATGTTCGAGTTCTACGAGCGTCTGGTGAACGTTGCGCTGGCGCGTGTCCGGGACTTCAAGGGCGTGCCCGATCGGGCCTTCGACGGCCGCGGCAACTACTCCCTGGGTCTCCGCGAGCAGGTGATCTTCCCGGAGATCAATCTCGACAAGGTGGAAAAGATCAAGGGACTCACGGTGGTGATCTGCACGACGGCGCGCAGTGATGCCGAGGGCAAGGCGCTCCTCCGCGCGCTCGGTATGCCGTTTCGGGCCTGAGGACGGAGCGAGAGGCGTCGATGGCAAAAACATCCCTCATGGTGAAGGCGTCACGGGCGCCGAAGTTCAAGGTCCGGGCCTACAACCGGTGCCCGCTCTGCGGGCGGCCGCGCGCCTTCTTTCGCCGCTTCCGCATGTGCCGCCTTTGCCTGCGGGACTTGGCGCGCAGGGGGCATATCCCCGGCCTCATCAAGGCCAGCTGGTGAGCGGGATGATGACCGAGCGGGTGGTGTTGTCATGATGACCGATCCCATCGCCGACATGCTGACCCGTGTGCGGAACGCGACCGCGGCGCGGAAGGCGAGCGTCGACGTGCCCTGGTCTCGACACAAGGAGGAGATCGCGCGCGTGCTGGTCCAGGAAGGCTACCTCGGCGCTGCCGCCACCATCGAGGCCGAGCCGCGGCGTGTGCTCCGCATCGACCTCCGGTACGACAACCAGCGCCGTCCCGTGATCACCGGGATCCGGCGCGTCAGCCGGCCGAGTCTCCGCGTCTACGTCGGCATGGACAAGATCCCCGCCGTGCGGGGCGGTCTCGGTATCAACGTACTCTCGACGCCGAAGGGTGTGCTCGTGGATCGCGACGCGCGACGCGAGAAGGTCGGCGGCGAGGTGATCTGCACCGTCTGGTAGAGCCCATGTCGCGAGTTGGAAGAGCCCCCCTGGTATTGCCACCTGGTGTGACGCTGCATGTCGCCGACGCCCGGGTGCGCGCCGAAGGGCCGAAGGGGAAGCTGGAGCGCTCCCTGGACGGGGACGTGACCGTCACGGTCGAGGGCAACGCCGTCCGCGTCACCCGCCGCGACGACTCACGTCGGGCGGTGCGCGACAAGCTGCTCCTCCTGACTCTCGGATACTCGCACCCGATCGCCTACCAGCTCCCCCCGGAGGTCACCGCCAAGGTCGATAAACAGGTCGTGGTCACGCTGGCGAGCGCCGACAACGAGCTGCTCGGCCACGTGGCGGCCGCCATCCGCGAGCTCCGTCCCCCGGAGCCGTACAAGGGCAAGGGGGTCAAGTACGCCGAGGAGAAGATCCGTCGCAAGGCTGGCAAGGCTGCTGCGGCTGCCGGGGGAGCGCGCTGATGGCGACGAATCAGAAGATCGTTGCTCGCGACCGCCGCCGGGCACGCGTACGGAGGCGAGTCCGTGGTACCGATGAGCGGCCGCGGCTGTCCGTCTTCCGGAGCGACAAGCACACGTACGCCCAGGTCGTCGTCGATACCTCGGGGCAGACGCTGCTCACCGTCTCGACGCGCTCACCCGAGCTGCGGGGCGAGCTGGCGAAGACGCGCGACGTGGCCGCGGCCAAGCAAGTGGGCCTGCTCACCGCCCGCCGCTGCCAGGAGAAGGGCATCAAGCGGGTGATCTTCGACCGGAACGGCTTCCTCTACCACGGTCGCGTCCGCGCCGTGGCCGAGGGGGCGCGCGAGGGTGGCCTCGAGTTCTAGGGAAAGGGTGAGATGGCTCAAGAACGATCTTTTGGCGGTCCGCGGCGCATCATCACGGACTCGCGTGGTCAGGAGCTCAAGGAGAAGGTGGTGCACATCAACCGCGTCGCCAAGGTGGTGAAGGGCGGGCGACGGTTCAGTTTCAGCGCCCTCGTGGTGGTGGGTGACCACGGCGGCCGTGTCGGCTTCGGCCTCGGCAAGGCGAAGGAGGTCCCCGAGGCGATCCGCAAGGGGATCGAGGAAGCGAAGAGGCAGATGGTCGGGGTGCCGATCGTGGACGGGACGATCCCCTACGCCGTCACCGGCGACTTCGGCGCGGGCTCCGTGCTCCTCAAGCCGGCCTCGCAGGGCACGGGCGTCATCGCGGGAGGCGGGGTGCGGGCGGTCATGGAGCTGGCGGGAATCTCGAACGTGCTCACCAAGTGCATCGGCTCGAACAACCCCCACAACATGGTCCGCGCCACCATGGAGGCGCTCCGCCAGCTCACCGAGCCGGCGGTGCTGGCCGAGCGTCGTGGCAAGAGCCTCGGGGAGATTCGCGGTTGAGCGATCGACGATGAGCGAACGGATCATCAAGGCGACCCTGAGGCGGAGTGCGATCGGCACGAGCCCTCGGCAACGCGCCACGCTGCGTGGCCTCGGCCTCACCCGGATCGGCCGGGCGGTCATCCTGAAGGATGCGCCCACGGTGCGCGGCATGCTCCGTGCCGTGGCCCATCTGGTGGCGGTGGAGGACTGAGCATGGATCTGAGCCGCCTCCATCCAGCTTCGGGCGCCACGCGGGAAAAGAAGCGCGTCGGCCGCGGGCCGGGGTCCGGCCACGGCAAGACCGCCAGCCGTGGGCACAAGGGGCGTCGCTCGCGGTCGGGCGGCAACAGTCCGCCGGGCTACGAAGGCGGTCAGATGCCGCTCCAGCGCCGGCTCCCGAAGCGGGGCTTCCACCCTCCCCGGCGCGTGGCCTACGCCATCGTGAACCTGGGGCAGCTCGCCGCCTTCCCTCCCGGCAGCACGGTGGGTCCCGCGGAGCTGCGCGCCCGGGGCATCGTGCGCGGCCGGGGCCCGGTCAAGTGTCTCGC
>VBLA01000052.1:0-19105 GCA_005879245.1 Deltaproteobacteria bacterium | reverse complement strand
CTGGTGAACCTCTTCTCCGGCGGTGCGCTCGAGCGCTTCTCGATCTTTGCGCTCGGCATCATGCCCTACATCAGCGCGAGCATCATCCTGCAGCTTCTCACGGTGGTGATCCCGTACTTGGAGAAGTTGTCCAAGGAGGGGGAGCTCGGACGGCGCAAGATCACGCAGTACACGCGCTACGGCACGGTCGTCCTCTCTCTCGTGCAGAGCTTCTTCATCTCGATGGGCCTCGAGACGATCGAAGCGCCCGGCGGGGGCGGCGTCGTCTTCCAGCCCGGCTGGCACTTCCGCTTCATGACGGTCATCACCCTCACCACCGGCACGGCGTTCATCATGTGGCTGGGCGAACAGATCACCGAACGCGGCATCGGCAACGGCATCTCGCTCATCATCTTCGCCGGGATCGTCGCCGCCATGCCCTCGGCCGTCGCCACGACCTTCGAGTTCGTCCGGCGGCAGGAACTGTCGATCCTGGTGGCGATCTTCATCGCGGTCGTCATGGTCGGCGTGGTGGCGGCGATCATCTACATGGAGCGCGCCCAGCGCCGCATTGCCGTGCAGTACGCGAAACGCGTCGGCGAGACACTTGACCGGGCCCCGGCCGCGCACGATGCCCCGGGCGCGCAGCTCCGCGGGACCCACCGTGCTGCCGGGAGGGAAGGCGGCGAGCTGCCCCAGGTTCACGATGGCGTAGGCCACGCGCCGGGGAGGGTGGAAGCCCCGCTTCGGGAGCCGGCGCTGGAGCGGCATCTGACCGCCTTCGTAGCCCGGCGGACGTGGCGGACAACATGAAGAAGTTCGGCGGTTACGTGCCGGGCATCCGGCCCGGACCCCGCACCGCCGAGTACATCGACCGCATCCTGACGCGTATCACCCTCCCCGGTGCGCTCTACGTCGCTGCGATCTGTGTGCTGCCGACCATCCTGATCAGCCAGTTCAAGGTGCCCTTCTACTTCGGCGGCACCGCGCTGTTGATCGTTGTCGGTGTTGCGCTCGACACCGTGTCGGCCATCGAGACGCACATGATCACGCGAAGCTACGAGGGGTTCATGAAGCGTGGTCGGATCCGCGGGCGGCGGTAGTGTGAGGGCGGGGGTGCGGGTGGTCATGATGGGGGCGCCGGGTGCGGGTAAGGGAACCCAGGCGAAGCTGCTGGAAGAGCGGTTCAAGGTACCGCACATCTCGACGGGTGACATGCTGCGTGAAGCCGTCCAGGCGGGGACCCCGCTCGGCCGCGAAGCCGAGCGCATCATCCAGCAGGGGCTCCTGGTGCCGGATGACCTCGTGATCCGCCTGGTCGACGAGCGCCTGCAGGTGTCCGACTGCGCCGGGGGTTTCATCCTGGCCGCCGCGTCTGCCGTGCGTGCGGCACGATGTTCAACACCGCCTTCCAGCCGCCGGAGGGCTGCTGCGACCGATGTGGGGGTGCGCTCTACCAGCGGGACGACGATAGCGAAGACACCGTGAGTCGCCGCTTGGACGTCTTTCGTCAGGAGACGGCCCCGGTGCTGGCGCACTACAAGAAGAAGAGCCTCTTGCGACGGGTTTCAGGTATGGGCAGCCCGGCCGACGTGTTCGGCCGCATTACCGCCGAGGTGCAATGATCCTTCTCAAGTCGCGCCAGGAGATCGAGCAGATGCGGGCGGCGAGCACGATCGTCGCGCAGATCCTGGACGAGGTGGCGAGCCGCGTGCGTCCCGGCGTGACGACGGCCGAGCTCGACGCGCTGGCGGAGGAGCTGACGCTCGAGAAGGGGGCACGCCCGGCGTTCAAGGGCTACACGGTTGCAGGCCGGGTGTACCCGGCCTCGATCTGCATCTCCATCAACGACGAGGTGGTCCACGGGGTGCCGACGACCAAGGCCGTGCTGCGCGCGGGGGACATCGTCGGTCTCGACTTCGGGGTGTGCTATCGTGGCTACTTCGGTGATGCGGCGCGGACCGTGCCGGTGGGGCGCGTCGCTCCCGAGGCCGAGCGGCTCATGGAGGTGACGGCGGCGGCGCTGCATGCTGGCATCGAAGCGGTCCGTCCCGGCGCGCACGTGGGGGACATCTCGGCGGCGATCCAGGACGCGGTGGAAGCGGCCGGGTTCTCCGTGGTGCGCGAGTTCGTCGGGCACGGCATCGGGAGGAACTTGCACGAGGATCCACAGGTCCCCAACTATCGGACCGGCGCGCGAGGGGTGCGGTTGCAGGAGGGACTCGTGCTCGCGATCGAGCCGATGGTGAACGCGGGGGGACCCGAGGTGTACGTGAAAGAAGACGGCTGGACGGCGGCGACACGCGATGGGCGGCTGTCGGCGCACTTCGAGCACTCCGTTGCAGTTACGGGAAACGGTCCATATATCTTGACGCTGCCCTGAGGGAGTCGCGAACCATGCCGGGCGATGCGATTGCCGTCAGCGGCACCGTGGCGCAGTCGATGCCGAACGCACTTTTCCGTGTACAGCTCGATAACGGCCACCGCGTGGTTGCTCACCTCTCGGGTGCGATGCGCATGCGCTACATACGGATCGTGCCAGGTGACAAGGTGACGGTCGAGCTGTCGCCGCTCGACCTCTCCCGCGGCCGCATCACTTACCGGACACGATGACATGAAGGTGCGCGCGTCGATCAAGGCCATCTGCAAGAACTGCAAGGTCATCCGGCGGCAGGGGGTGGTGCGCGTTCTCTGCACGAACCCCCGCCACAAACAACGACAAGGATAGGGACGGGCAATGGCACGCATCGCTGGCGTCGACCTGCCGCACAAGAAACGCATGGAGATCGCTCTGACCTACATCTACGGCATCGGCCGGAGCGCGGCGCTCACCATCTGCGCCGAGGCGCAGGTCGAACCCGGCCGGAAGAGCGATGACCTGAGCGACGACGAGATCACTCGCCTGCGCCGCGTGATCGATGCCGGCTACAAGGTCGAAGGCGATCTCCGCCGCGACGTGGCCGGCAGCATCAAGCGTCTGGTCGATCTCGGCTGCTACCGCGGGCTGCGACACCGACGCAACCTCCCTGTGCGCGGCCAGCGCACGCATACGAACGCGCGCACCCGGAAGGGGCCGCGGCGGGCGATCGCGGGGAAGAAGCCCGCGCCCACCAAGTAGGAGCGCGAAGGAGCCTCGATGGCGAAAACGAAGGAACCCGCGGCCGAGAAGCCTGCCGCCGAGAAGCCCGCCACCGCGGAGCAGGCCCCGGCCCGCCGCCGGAAGGTGAAGCGCACGGTGGCGGAGGGCGTGGTCCACATCCACTCCACCTTCAACAACACGATCATCACGATCAGTGATCCGCAGGGAAACGTCATCGCCTGGTCCAGCGCCGGCGCGGTCGGGTTCAAGGGCTCGCGCAAGGGCACGCCGTTTGCGGCGCAGGTCGCGGCCGAGAAGGCGGCGCGCACGGCTGCCGATCTCGGCATGCGCCAGGTCCAGGTCTACGTGAAGGGACCGGGGGCCGGCCGCGAGTCGGCGCTCCGCAGTCTGCAGGCTGCGGGGTTTTCCGTGAACGTCATCAAGGACGTGACCCCGATCCCGCACAACGGCTGCCGGCCGCCCAAGCGACGGCGCGTATGAGGAGCTAGCGCGTGGCACGATACACGGGAGCGGTTTGCCGGCACTGCCGGCGTGAGGGTTTGAAGCTCTTCCTGAAGGGCGAACGGTGCTACACCGACAAGTGTGCCATCGAGCGACGGAATTACCCGCCGGGCGAGCACGGCCAGGCCCGACCGAAGTTCTCCGAGTACTCGATCCAGCTCCGTGAGAAGCAGAAGCTGAGACGCATCTACGGTGTGCTCGAACGGCAGTTTCGGCGGTATTTCGCGATGGCCGACCGCGGGCGGGGCGTGACGGGCGAGACCTTGCTCCAGCTGCTCGAGCGGCGGTTCGACAACATCGTGTACCGGCTCGGCTTCGCGACCTCGCGCGCCGAGGCGCGGCAGCTCGTGCGGCACGGCCACTTTCGCGTGAACGGCCGGAAGGTCGATGTGCCGTCGTACCTGGTGCGGCCCGGGGACACGATCACGGTGCGCGAGCGGAGCCGCCAGGTCGCCCGCATCCGTGAGGCGCTCGAGCTTGCGCAGCGGCGAGGCGTTCCGGAGTGGCTCGAGGTGAGCGCCGAGGCGTTCGCGGGCAGCGTCAAGGCTTTGCCGGCGCGTGCCGATCTGACCATGCCAATCAACGAGAAACTGGTCGTTGAGCTCTATTCGAAGTAGAGCACGCGACCAGGGGAAGGTGTCATGGCATTTCAGGAGTTCGAAACGCAGAGTCCGGACACCGTCGCGCTGAACAACTGGCGTGAGCTCATCACGCCGAAGCGCCTGGAGGTCGACGAGAAGAGCCTCACGCCGACCTACGGGAAGTTCTACGGGGAGCCGTTCGAGCGCGGCTACGGAACCACGGTGGGGAACGCGCTGCGCCGTGTGCTGCTCTCCTCGCTGCAAGGGGCGGCGATCGTCGCTCTCCGCATCAAGGGTGTCCTGCACGAGTTCTCGACCATCCCCGGGGTGCGCGAAGACGTGACCGACATCGTCCTCAACCTGAAGGAGGTCCGCGTCAAGCTGCACGACGGGGTGGCCGAGGAGACGGCGCGCATCCAGGCTCGGGGGGAGCGGGAGCTGACGGCGGCCGACATCCAGGCCGGGCCTCGGGTCGAGATCATGAACCCGAACCAGCGCATCGCCAACCTCGCGAAGGATGCCGACCTCGATCTCGAGCTCGTCATCCGGATGGGACGCGGCTACGTCCCGGCCGAGCGGAACAAGCGCGAGGAGGACCCCGCGGGGACCATCCCGATCGACGCGATCTTCTCTCCCATCCTCAAGGTGAACTTCACGGTGACCAACGCGCGCGTGGGGCAGCGGACGGACTACGACCGGCTCACCCTCGAGGTGCATACCGACGGCAGTGTGCGGCCCGAGGACGCTGTCGGCCATGCGGCGCGCATCCTGCAGCAGCAGCTCGCGATCTTCGTCAACTTCGAGGAGGAGCCGTCCGCCCGCAGCGAAGAGCATGTGGAGGTCCCGCACAACGAGAACCTCTATCGGCCGGTGGACGATCTCGAGCTCTCGGTGCGCTCCGCCAACTGCCTCCAGAACGCAGACATCAAGTACATTGGAGAGCTCGTACAGAAGACAGAGCAGGAGATGTTGAAGACGAAGAATTTCGGCCGGAAGTCGCTCAACGAGATCAAGGAGTTCCTCCAGGAGATGGGGCTGTCGCTCGGCATGAAGCTCGAAAACTTCCCCTCGCGCGACGAGCTCGACAAGCGACGGGTCCAGCGCGAGAAGGAGACGGCGTAGCCGATGCGCCACCGCGTCGCCGGTGTAAAGCTCGGACGGACGCCGGCCCACCGCCGGGCCCTCCTGCGGAACCTCGTCACCGCGCTGCTCGAGCACGAAGCGGTGCGCACCACCGACGTCAAGGCGAAGGAGCTCCGCCGCTGGGGCGACCGCATGATCTCGCTCGGGAAGCAGGGAACCCTCCATGCCCGGAGGCGCGCTGCGGCGGTCGTCATGCGACGAAGTGTGCTGAAGAAGCTCTTCGACGAGATCGCTCCGCGCTACGCGGAACGGCACGGCGGCTACACGCGGGTCGTGAAGCTCGGGCTGCGGCACGGCGACGCAGCGCCGCTCTCCCTGGTCGAGCTGGTCGAGCGGCCGGGTGCGGAGAAGGAGCGCGGCGGGCAGACGAAGAAACGCCGACCGCGCGAACGCGCGAAGCCGGCTCCCGAGACCCGGCGTCGCGCGGCCGCGGGGTGAGGGGCGTTCCACGCGCGTGGGGGCGGCGGACTCGCTCCAATCGCCGCCACGAGCGTGGAGCGACGCTTGACCGCTCGCGCCACCACGCATAGAAGAATGCCGATGTCCGCCCCCCGGCCCGCGGCGCCGTCTGCCGGCGACTGTCTTTGGCGCCGCGGGAAGCGGGATGAAGCGTCACCTTGAGGGGCTGCTCCGACAGGCGCTGAGCGCTGCGATGACCGACGGCGCGCTCCCGCTCGCCGCCCTTCCACCGCTCACGATCGAGACGCCTGCCGACCCTCGCTTCGGCGACCTCGCCTGCAACATCGCGATGGTCGTCGCGCGCGAGCTCGGGCGCCCGCCGCGCGCCATCGCCGAGCTGATCCTGGCGCGGCTGCAGGACCCCGCCGGCTGGCTCGCCGGCCGAGAGGTGGCGGGACCGGGTTTCATCAACTTCCGCTTCACGCTCGCCTTCTGGCAGATGATCTTGCGCGAGGCGCTCACTGCGGGGGAGTCGTACGGTAGCTCGACGGCCGGCGCGGGACGGCGCGTACAGGTCGAGTTCGTCAGCGCGAACCCCACCGGGCCCCTGACCGTCGGCCACGGCCGCAATGCCGTCCTCGGCGACACGCTTGCCCGCCTCCTCGAGCGCGCCGGCTGGCGGGTCGAGCGCGAGTACTACTTCAACAACGCCGGCCGGCAGATGATGCTGCTCGGCGAATCGGTCCGCGCCCGCTACCTCGCGCTGATCGGCCGGAGCACCGTGTTCCCCGAGGAGGGGTATCAAGGGGAGTACATCCGCGACATCGCGCGGGGCCTGGTCGAGCAGCACGGCGAGGCGTTGGCCGACGCCGATGGGGGTGTGTTCCGGAAGGTCGGGGAGCAATCGATCCTGGCCGCCATCCGCGCCACCCAGGACCGACTCGGCATCACCTTCGACCACTACTTCAACGAGAACTCGCTCTACCAATCGGGAGCCCTCGACCGGACGCTCGGCGCGCTCGAGCAGCACGGGCTGGTTGCCCGGCGCGACGGCGCCGTCTGGCTGCGCGGCGAAGCGGTGGGGCTGGAGCAGGACCGGGTGCTGGTGAAGAGCTCGGGCGAGCCGGCCTATCGCCTCCCCGACATCGCCTAC
Source organism: Deltaproteobacteria bacterium (assembly GCA_005879245.1). Taxonomy (GTDB): domain Bacteria; phylum Desulfobacterota; class Binatia; order DP-6; family DP-6; genus DP-23. The sequence continues at coordinate 12,249 of VBLA01000052.1, read as the reverse complement.
CACGAAGACAAGCTCGCCCGCGGGTACGACGTGATCATCGACGTCCTCGGCGCGGATCACATCGCCGAGCATGGCGAGGTGCTGGCCGCCCTGCGGGGTCTCGGCCACGACACGGCGCGCATCCGGGCCGTGATCTATCAGTTCGTGACGCTCACGCGGAACGGCGAGCAGGTGAAGATGTCCACTCGGCGGGCCGAGTACGTGACGCTCGACGAGCTACTGGACGAGGTCGGGGTCGACGCCGCGCGCTTCTTCTTCTTGACCCGCAAGGCCGACAGCCATCTCGAGTTCGATCTCGAGCTCGCGAAGCAGCAGAGCACGGACAATCCCGTCTTCTACGTGCAGTACGCGCACGCGCGGATCGCGAGCGTGCTCCGGCAGGCCGCGGATGCCGGCATCCAGCCCGAGTCCAACCCGGACCTGGGACCGCTGGGTGACGCCGAGCTCGAACCGCTGCGTCTCGTGGCGGCATATCCCGACGTGGTCGACGCGGCGGCGCGTGACCTCGAGCCGCACCGTATCGTTTTCCACGCCCTCGACCTGGCCGGGGCGTTTCATCGCTACTATAATACGCACCGCATCCTGAGCGATGATCCGGCGTTGACGCAGGCCCGCCTCGCAGTCGTGCGCTCCGTCCAGCAGGTGTTGCGCTCGGCGCTTCACCTCGCGGGCGTGCAAGCGCCCGAGCGGATGTGAGTGGGGGAGATCATGGCCAAGCCGGGACGTGTGGGACTGGGGCTCTGGGATCGGCTGGTGCTGCTGCTCGCGTGGGGGGTGACCTGCGGCCTCGTCTACCTGCTCGGCTTCTACGTCGGGAAGGGCATGCAGGAGCGGCCGCTCGGCCCGGAGGATCGGCTCGTCCGTCTGCCGGTCACCTCCACGCCGCCGCCCGAAGGGCAGCGCCCGAAGGCCGACTCCGAGCTCACCTTCTACGACACCCTCACGGGTTCTGAACGGGGCACGCCCCATCGTCCGCGCGACACCGCCCCCCCGGCGCCGGCGCCCACGCCCGCCGCCCCCTCGACATCGGCACAGCCAGTCGCGGTCGCTGCACCCACACCCCGTCCCCGTCCGAAGGACGTCACCAGCCCACCCGAGCCTGCTCCGCCCCCTCCGCCTCCACAGCACGCGGCGGCGCCCGCAGCCGTCGCTGCGCCCTCTCCACCGGCGACGCGCCCGGCAGGTGGCAGCTGGACCGTACTGGCGAATCCCACCCGCAGCCGCGAGGAGGCCGACGGCCTCGTCCACCAGCTGCGCACGCGCGGCTACGATGCCTCGCTCGTGCGCGTGCTGCGTGATGGTGACACCTGGTACCGCGTGCTGGTCGGGCACTTCGCCAGTGCCCAGCAGGCGACCGAGACCATGCAGCGGCTGCGCGATCGCGAGGGTGTGGCGCACGCCTTCGTCGCATCGGAATGACGACCGACCGCCGCGGCCCGCTCCGCGCAGGCGACCCGTGGCCCGCCCGGGGAGATCTCCGGGCGCTCGCGCGGCAGGGGAACGTGGTCCCGGTCTGTCGCGAGATCCTCGCGGATCTCGAGACTCCGGTGTCAGCCTTCCTGAAGGTCCACCGCGGGTCGTACGGGTTCCTGCTGGAGAGCGTCGAGGGAGGTGAACAGTGGGGACGCTACAGCTTCCTCGGCACCGACCCGGCGCGCATCTTCCGCGTGCGCGGACGCGAGGTCGTGATCGAGGAGCCCGGCGGCCCGATCCTCCGCGAGGAGACCGACGACCCGATGGGGGTATTGAAACGGCTGCTCGCAGCGTACCGGCCGGTCGTGATTCCCGGTCTGCCACGTTTCTCGGGCGGTGCGGTGGGTGCAATCGGCTACGACATGGTGCGCTCCTTCGAGCGCTTGCCGGGGCGCGCGGACGACGATCTCGGGCTCCCCGAGGCGTGCCTGCTGCTCACCGAGAGCCTGCTCGTCTTCGACAACGTCGCACAGAAGATCAAGCTCATCTCGAACGTCCGGCTGGGCGAGGGAGAAGATCCCGAGAAGGCCTATGATGCTGCGCTGGCGCGCATCGACGAACTCATCGCCCGCCTCGCGTGCGCGCCCGTCGAACCCCGCCGGGTGGAGGCCGCCCCCGGCGAGATCCGTTCGAACTTCACGCAGGCCGGCTACGAGCGCATCGTCGAGCGCGCCAAGGAGTACATCCGGGCGGGCGATATCATCCAGGTGGTGCTCGCTCAGCGCTTCGAGCTCCCGCTCGCTGCCGCCCCGTTCAACGTGTACCGCTGTCTCCGCACCGTGAATCCCTCCCCCTACATGTTCTTCCTCGACCTCGGCGATCACGCGCTCGCGGGGGCGTCGCCCGAGCTGATGGTCCGCGTCGAGCAGGGCGAGGTGACCGTGCGGCCGATCGCGGGCACGCGCCCCCGGGGGACCACCGAGCGGGACGATCAGGTGCTCGCCGAGGAGCTCGCCGCCGACCCGAAGGAGCTGGCGGAGCACGTGATGCTCCTCGACCTCGGGCGAAACGATGTGGGTCGTGTGGCCCGCTCCGGCACGGTCGAGGTGACGGAGCGTTTCGTGATCGAACGCTACTCTCACGTGATGCACCTCGTCTCCAACGTGCGAGGTACACTCGCCCCCGGTCGCGACTGCTTCGACGGCTTCCGCGCGACGTTCCCGGCCGGCACGCTCACCGGTGCGCCCAAGATCCGGGCCATGGAGATCATCGAGGAGCTCGAGCCGGTCCGCCGCGGGCTCTACGGCGGCGCCGTCGGCTACTTCGACTTCTCGGGCGCGATGGACACGGCGATCACGATCCGGAGCGCGCTCTTCCGCCATGGACGCGTGTTCGTCCAGTCCGGCGCCGGTATCGTGGCGGACTCCGATCCCGAGGCGGAGCACCGCGAGTGCATCAACAAGGCGCGCGCCCTGATCCAGGCGGTCCGCCTCGCGGAGGCTCTCGAATGACCGGGCGGGAGGGGAGTCGCGTAGGCTTGCCGAAGCGTCCGTCAAGCGAAGCCTCGGCGAAGCGTCTGTTGATGATCGACAACTACGACTCCTTCACCTACAACCTCGTGCAGTACCTCGGCGAGCTCGGCGCCGAGGTCGACGTGCGCCGGAACGACGCGATCACGCTCGAGGAGGTCGCGACGCTCCGACCCGACGCCGTCGTCATCTCGCCGGGTCCGTGTACACCGCGCCAGGCCGGGATCTCCGTGCCCCTCATCGAGCGCTTCGCCGGGACGATCCCCATCCTCGGCGTCTGCCTCGGGCACCAGGCGATCGCGGCGGCGTTCGGAGGACCGATCGTTCGCGCCCGGCGGATCATGCACGGCAAGACCTCGGCCATTCATCACGACGGCCGGGGGCTGTTCGAAGGGGTGGCGCTCCCCTTCGAGGCGACGCGCTACCACTCGCTGGTGATCGATCCGGACGCGCTCCCGCCCGTGCTCGAGCGCTCGGCGTGGACTCTGGACGACGAGATCATGGGCGTCCGGCATCGGACGCTGGCCGTCGAAGGAGTACAGTTTCACCCGGAGTCGATCCTCACGCTCGAGGGGAAGCGCCTCCTGGCGAACTTCCTCGCCCGCCTGCCGCCGCGGAGCAACCCCGCGCTTGCCGAGCGGTCGGGTGGGACAGGGCGGCCGTGACGTTGCGGGACGCGATCGCGCGCGTGGTCGACCGCCGGGATCTCGAGGAGGCGGAGATGTCGGCCGTCGTGGACGAGATTCTCGGCGGGCGGGCGGGCGTGGCCGAGATCGCAGGATTCCTCGTCTCCCTGCGCATGAAGGGCGAGACGGTCGCGGAGCTGGCAGGGGCGGCACGCGCGCTCCGGGCGCGCGCGGTCGTGATTCCCGACGTGCCGCCCGGGGCGATCGACACCTGCGGGACGGGCGGGGATGGCGCCGGGCTGCTCAACGTGTCGACCGCCGCCGGGCTGGTCGCCGCCGCGGCCGGAGTCCCGGTTGCCAAGCATGGAAACCGCGCGGTGTCGGGGACGGTCGGTGGGGCCGATGTGCTGGAGGCCCTCGGCGTCACGCTCGAGCTGCCCGTCGCGGCGCTCGGTGCGTGTCTGCGGACGGTCGGCTTCGTGTTCCTCTACGCACCCGCGCTCCAGCCCGCCATGCGCCATGCCGCTCCCGTGCGGCGCGCGCTCGGCCTCCGCACCATCTTCAACCTGCTTGGCCCGCTCACGAACCCGGCGCGGGTGCGGCGGCAGGTGATCGGCGTCTACGATCGCGGGTGGCTCAGGCCGGTTGCCGAGGTGCTCGTCCGGCTGGGCGCCGAGCGCGCGTGGGTCGTGCACGGGGCGGGCGGCATCGACGAGATGAGCCTCGAGGGTGAAACCGCCGTCGCCGAAGTCGTGGGAGGAGAGATCCGGGAGCGGAGCGTGACTCCGGCGGAGGCGGGACTCGCGTCCGCCCCCACCCGGGCACTCCGCGTCGCGTCTGCCGCCGACGCGGCCGGTCGGCTGCGCGCGGTGCTTGGCGGAGAGCGAGGGCCGGCACGCGACATCGTCTGTCTCAACGCGGCCGCCGCCCTCGTCGTCGCGGATGCTGCGGCGGATCTCCGGGAAGGGGCCGCCCGCGCCGCGGCGGCGATCGATGGCGGGGCGGCGGTCGAATTGCTCGCCCGCTTGGTGGCGTTTACCGACCGGCACATGGCGGCGGGACGTACGGGATGATCCTGGAGCGGATCATCGCTGCCAAGCGGAAGGAAGTGGCCGGGCGCCGCCAGGCCGCGCCCGTGAGCGCGCTCCGCGACCGGCCGCTCTACGGCGCGCCCCGCCGGCCGTTCGGCGCCGCCCTAGCCGCGGCGCCGGCTCCGGCGGTGATCGCCGAGCTGAAGCGCGCCTCGCCGTCGCGGGGAACGATCCGCTCCGGGTACGACGTGGCCGAGCTCGCGCACGGGTATGCCCGTGGCGGCGCCACGGCCCTCTCGGTGCTCACCGACGGTCCCTTCTTCGGTGGCGCACTCGACGACCTCGCCCTGGCGCGAGAGGCTTCGCGGCTCCCGTGTCTGCGCAAGGACTTCCTGATCGATCCCTATCAGGTCGAGGAGGCCCGGGCCTGGGGCGCCGACGCCGTCCTGCTGATCGTTGCAGCCGTCGACCCCGAGACGGGCGCGGTCCTGCTCGCGGCCGCGCGGGAGGCGAGGCTGGATGTCCTGGTGGAGGTGCACGACGAGGCGGAGCTCGCGTGGGCGGCCGCGGCGGGCGCGACACTGATCGGCATCAACAATCGCGACCTCGGTAGCTTCGCGGTGACGCTCGCGACGACGGAACGGCTTGCCCCGCGGGCGCCGGCGGGGGCGCTGGTGGTGGCGGAGAGTGGCATCCGGTCGCCCGCGGATTTGCACCGGATGCTCGCGGCGGGAGCCCGCGCGGTGCTCGTGGGCGAGGCGTTCATGGAGCGTCCCGACCCGGGGGGCGCGCTGGCCGAGTGGCTATGCCGGTGAAGGTGAAGATCTGCGGTGTCTGCACGGTGGACGACGCCCGCGCGGCAGCCGCGGCGGGCGCGGATTTCATCGGCCTCAACTTCCATCCCGCGAGTCCCCGCTACGTCGAGCCGGAACGGGCGCGCGCCATCGCGGACGCGGTCCCGGCGACGCCGCTGGTCGGGGTCTTCGTGGATGCGCCGCGGGTGCGCGTCGAGGAGATCGCCGCGGTGGTGGGTCTCGCCGCGCTCCAGTTCCACGGCGACGAGGACTCCGCGTACTGCGCGGGCTGGCCGTGGCGGACGATCAAGGCGCTCCGGGCACGGCCGGGGGCCGATCTCGCTCACGAAGGGGCCCGCTACGCGACCGACTACCTCTTGATTGACAGCTACGAGCTCGGTCGTGCCGGAGGTACGGGCCGCCCGCTCGACCCGGCGGCCGCCACCGGCCTGCCGGCCGGGCGCCTGTTCGTTGCGGGCGGGCTTCGGCCAGAAACCGTGGCGGGGGTCGTTGCTCGTCTCAGACCCTTCGCCGTCGACGTGGCCTCCGGGGTGGAGGACCGCCCGGGGCGAAAGGACCATGGCAAGATCGAAGCCTTCATCCGCGCCGCCAAGGCTGCCTGACGCGGGCGGCCATTTCGGCGTCTACGGGGGCCGCTATGTCTCCGAGACGCTCATGCCCGCGCTGCTCGTCCTCGAGCGCGCGTATGCGCGGCTGAAGCGCGACGCGAGCTTCCAGCGCGAGCTGCACGGCTGGCTCAAGCGCTATGCGGGGCGGCCCACGCGGCTCTACTTCGCCGACCACCTGTCGCGACGGCTGGGCGGCGCGCGCATCTATCTCAAGCGCGAGGATCTTCTCCATACCGGTGCGCACAAGATCAACAACACGCTCGGTCAGGCGCTCCTTGCGCGGCGTCTCCGGAAGACGCGGCTCATCGCCGAGACCGGTGCCGGGCAGCACGGCGTGGCGACGGCGACGGTCGCCGCGCTCTTCGGGCTGCGCTGCGCGATCTTCATGGGCGCGGAGGACGTCGAGCGACAGAGCCTGAACGTGTTCCGCATGAAGCTCCTCGGCGCGACGGTCCACGTGGTCGAGTCCGGTAGTCGCACCCTCAAGGATGCCATGACCGAGGCGCTGCGTGACTGGATCGCGACCGTCGAGGACACGTTCTACCTGATCGGCTCGACGGCCGGACCGCATCCCTATCCCGTGATCGTGCGCGACTTCCAGGCGGTGATCGGCGAGGAGGCCCGCCGCCAGATCCGGGCCACCGCGGGACGACTGCCCGACGTCTGCATCGCCTGTGTCGGCGGCGGCAGCAACGCCATGGGACTCTTCCACGCATTCCGTGACGATGCGCGCGTCGAGCTCGTCGGGGTCGAGGCGGCGGGGCGCGGGCTCGAGACGGGCGCGCACGCGGCCTCGCTCGCGGCGGGGCAGGTGGGCGTGCTCCACGGCAACAAGACCTACCTCCTGCAGGACGAGACCGGACAGATCCGGAGCGCGCATTCGATCGCCGCCGGGCTCGATTACCCGGGCGTCGGCCCCGAGCACGCCCATCTCCGCGACAGCGGCCGGGCGCGCTACGTCACGGTCGGCGACGACGAGGCGGTCGAGGCGCTCCGGCTCCTCACGGCGACCGAGGGGATCATCCCGGCGCTGGAGAGCGCCCACGCGGTGGCCCACGCGGTCCGCCTCGCGCCGCGCCTCGATCGCCGGAAGATCCTGCTCGTCAACCTCTCGGGCCGCGGCGACAAGGACATGCCGACGGTGGCCGCCCACCTGGGAGTGACCCTCGCGTGAGCCAGATCGCCTCCGTCTTCGCTGGGCTCCGCGCCCGGGGTGAGGCGGCGCTCGTGCCCTACTTCACGGCGGGGGATCCGGATCTCCCGACCAGCGAGGCGCTGGTGCGGGCGGCGGTCGCCGAGGGAGCGGACGCGATCGAGCTCGGGGTGCCGTTCTCGGATCCGATGGCCGACGGCCCCGTCCTGCAACGCTCCGCGGGGCGCGCGCTCGCGGCCGGGACGACGCTCCCGCGCGTGCTCGAGCTCGTCGGCCGACTCCGGGCCACGATCTCACAGCCGCTCATCCTCTTCGGCTACTACAACCCGTTCTTCCGCTACGGGGTGGCCGAGCTCGCGCGCGACGCCGCGTCGGCAGGAGCCGACGGGCTGCTGTGCGTCGATCTGCCCCCCGAGGAGGCTCACGACCTCCGCACCGCCGCCCGTACCGCCAATCTCGATCTGATCGCGCTCCTCGCGCCGACGACTCCACCCGCCCGTATCCGGACGATCGCGCGCACGGCGAGCGGGTTTCTCTACTTCGTCTCGGTGCTCGGTACGACGGGCGCACGCGCCGACCTCCCGTCCGCGCTGCCGGAGTGGGTGCGCCGCGTGCGGCAGGTGACGAGCCTGCCCGTGGGCGTCGGCTTGCCCGCCAGGTGGAGGACGGCAGCGCCGATGGGGCACCGGCGCGGGTGGCGGGTTTTCTCGGAAGCGTCCGGCAGGCGATGCGCGCCGCTGCCCCCGCCCGCGCGGGATAGGAGGTCTGCCGCGGATGGCCAGCGCGTCGAGCGACGCCGGACGCGGAGAGGAGCGCTGTCCGGGGTGCCGGGAGCGGATGGACTCCAGGCGCCTGGCGCGGCGGTTCCACGTCTGCCCGCACTGCGGGCACCACGGGCGTCTCGCCGTCGATGAGCGGCTTCGTCTGGTCGTCGACCGAGGCTCGTTTCGCGAGCGTGATGCCGAGGTGCGCTCCGCCGATCCGCTCTGCTTCGTGGATCGTCGCCCGTACGTGGAGCGGCTCGCGGTGGCGCGTCGGGCGACGGGTCGTCGCGAGGCGATCCTCACCGGCACCGCGCGTATCGGACGCCACCCGGTCGCGATCGGCGTCTTCGACTTCAGCTTCCTCGGCGGCAGCATGGGGACCGCGGTCGGCGAGCGCCTCGCGCGTCTCATCGAGCATGCGGGACGGCAGCGGCTGCCGCTCGTCGTGTTCGCGGCGTCGGGCGGGGCGCGCATGCAGGAAGGGATCTTCTCGCTGCTACAGATGGCGAAGGTGACGGCGGCCCTTGCCCGTTTGCAGGCCCAACGGGTCCCCTTTCTATCCGTGCTGACCGATCCCACGACGGGCGGCGTGGCCGCCTCCCTCGCGCTCCTCGGCGACGTCAACCTGGCCGAGCCCGGGGCGCTGATCGGCTTTGCCGGGCCACGCGTGGTCGAACAGACGATCCAGCAACGGCTCCCCACCGGTCTCCAGCGCGCGGAGTCCCTCCGGGAGCGAGGCATGGTCGACCTGCTGGTGCCCCGGCCAGCCCTGCGGGCGACGCTCGCAGGCCTCCTCGCCCTGCTCGCCGGTCCGGCCGTCGTGCGGCGGCGGCGCTTCCTACGTGGGTCCTGATCCGTGGGTGCGTACGAGGACACGATCGCATATCTCGCCGGGCTCGAGGTGTCGGTCGGCTGGGACCTGAAGCTCGAGCGGATGCGGGAAGCGCTCGCGCGCCGCGGACACCCCGAGGCGGCCTTCCCCGCCCTCCACGTCGCGGGCACGAACGGCAAGGGATCGACGGCCGCCATGCTCGACGCGGTGCTGCGGGCGGCCGGCTACCGGACCGGACTCTACACGTCGCCCCATCTCGTCGACTTCGCCGAGCGCATCCGCATCGACGGATGCACCATTCCCCGCTCGACAGTCGTGGCGCTCGTCACCGAGTTGCGCGCCGACCTCGCCGCGGCCGGCATCGCTCTCACGCATTTCGAGTTTGCCACGTTGCTCGCGTGCGAGTGGTTCCGGCAGATCGGGGTAGACGTCGGCGTGATCGAGGTGGGCCTCGGCGGGCGCCTCGATGCGACGAACCTCGTCCGTCCGATCGTGAGCTGCATCACCTCGATCGGGCACGACCACGAGGCGTACCTTGGCCATGACCTGGCGGCGATCGCGGGAGAGAAGGCCGGCATCCTGAAGCCGCGGGTGCCACTCGCGCTCGGGCCGACGCCGCCCGAGGCCGAGGCGGTGATCCGTCGGCGGGCAGCGGAGGTGAACGTGGCGGTGACGCGGGCCGGCGTCGACGCGCGGCTCGAGGAATCGCCCGGCGGCTTCAGGTTCTGCGGACCGGGCGTGGTCTGGGAGGGGCTCCGGCTCGGCTTGCAGGGCGGCTTTCAGCGCGACAACGCGAGCGTCGCGCTCACGGCGCTGGCGCTCGTCGGCGATCGGCTCCCCTGCGGGTCCGAGGCCGTGCGGCAGGGGCTCGCCACCGTCGTGTGGCCGGGGCGGCTCGCGCGCCTGCGCGAGCGTCCGCTCGTGCTGCTCGACGGTGCCCACAATCCGGAGGGGATCGAGGCGCTGGCAGCCGAGCTGCCGGCACTGGTCGGTGGGCGCCGGGTGATGCTCGTCTTCGCGGTGATGGCCGACAAGGCATGGCAGGCGATGCTCCGCACCCTCGTCCCGCAGATCGCCGCGGCGATCGTAACCCACGTCGGCCGCCGTGGTCTCGCGCCCGATGCGCTCGCCGCCGCCCTCGCCGGGCGTGTACCCGTCGACCCGATCGGTGACGCACGCGCGGCGCTGCGCGCCGCGCTGTCTCGCGCCGGAGCCGACGACGTCGTGCTCGTCGGATGGTACAGAAGCGCACCTATGAGGGGAGGGATGGGGCGGTGGGCGTGCGCGCTCGCGTTCGCCTTATCCGTCACCCCCGCGCTCGGTGCCGATGCGTCGGGGGGTGAAGTCCAGGTGCTCTCCGGCACGGACGCGGCGAGCGCGGTAACGGTGCGCGCGCGTCCCGAGGTGAGGATCGAGGACCGGACGCCCGGAGCGAAGCCGCCGACCGGTCCACGCGGGCCGGCGAGCACGGGCGAGACCTTCACCGACGAGGTGCTGCTCTTCCTGCGCGATTTCTCGGTCCCCCGTGCCGCCGCGATCGACGTGGGCGATTCGCTGGTGAGCACGGTTCGGCTCTCCCCCGAGGTGGGGGGCACACTGGTCTCGGTGTTCGTCCGGCAGCCGGTCACCTACACCGTCTCCCGTCCGTCCGCGATCGGTGACGTACGGATCGAGCTGCGCGGCCGGTCGCGACCGCTCACCGTCGTGACGGGACCGCGTGGCCAGCCGCGCGTTACGCGCCCGAAGCAGGTCGGCGAAGGCGAGATCGCGGTCGACGCCGAGTCACTCTCCTACGACCAGGAGGCGAACACGCTCACCGCGCGCGGGGGGGTCACGCTCAAGCGCGGCGATACCACGTTGACTGCCGACGAGGTCGTCTACGACCGCACACGCGGCATCGCCGAGGCGCGCGGCCACGTCGTCTTGACGGATCCCCAGGCGACGATGGAGGGCGACTTCGCGCACTTGAACCTCGACGACGAGTCGGGGTGGTTCGACAACGCGACGGCCGATCTGCAGCCGAGCGGCTACACCGTGCGGGGCACACGGATCGAGAAGCAGGGCGGTCCGCTTTACAGCGTGGCACGCGGGGTCTTCACGACGTGCCGATGCGGCGGTCTCGAAGGGCCGTCGTGGAGCATCGCGGGGGCGCAGACGGATGTGAAGGTCCAGGGCTGGGGCCTCGTCCAGAGCGCGACCTTCCGGGTGAAGGACGTCCCCGTGTTCTGGCTGCCGTACCTTCCTTTCCCCGCCGGCACCAACCGGGAGAGTGGCTTCCTCATGCCGCGCCTCGGCTACTCGAATCGGCGGGGGTTCCAGTACGAGCAGCCCTTCTTCTGGGCCATCAGCAAGAGCACCGATGCCACCGTGGCGGTCGACGTCGAGACGGCGGCGCGCGTCGGTCTCCTCGGCGAGTACCGCTATTTCCTCTCCCGCCAGGCGCACGGCAGCTTCGGGGGCGCCTACTACAACGAGCAGATCCGCGGCACCTCGCAGGGGACGGTGACGACGACCGGCGAGCCGGCAGACGTCCCGGAGAACCGCTTCGTCGTCACCGGGCACCACGTTCAGCCGTTCTACTGGAAGAGCCTGTTCTTTCTCGATCTGTTCGCGGTGAGCGACGACCAGCTGTTGCGCGAGGTGGACACCTTCGCCATCTCGACGCGGCAGGACGTCACGCTCCGGAGCACGCGCTTCACGACCTCGCAAACGGGCGTCATCAAGAGCTGGAGCACGGGCCTGGCGCGCGTCGAGACCGTCTATCACCAGGACCTGATCGACCCGCAGGACCTCACGCTGCAGAAGCTGCCGCGGGTCGAGGCCGAGCACGCGAAGGCATTCCTCGACGACCACCTCGTCGGCGGGGTCAGCGGCGAGACGGTCGACTACCAGCGTGAGGACGGCTACGACGGCTTGCGGGCCGATTTCGGGCCCTCCCTCTTCCTACCCTTCCACTTGGGCCGGGCGCTCAACGGCTCGCTCAGCGGGGGGCTCCGCGAGACGGCCTATCACCTCACCGACCGCGAGCAGGTCGCGTTCGTCGTGCCGGACGACCCCAACATCGCGCGTCACTTTAGTACGGCGCCCCAGCAGCCCCGCCTCGACACCGATCGCATGCAGGAGGTGGCCGAGGTTCGGGGCCGGACGGGAACCGAGTTCGACCGCGTGTTCGACTTCCGCCACTTCGGGTTGGAGAAGGTGAAGCACACGATCGAGCCCGAGGTGCGGTACTTCTTCGTGCCGGCGGTCGGGCGCCCCATCTTCGACACGCGACTCCCCGCGTGCAGCACGCTCGCGGCGCGCGGGCAGCGCACGCAGCCGGGAAGCAACTGCGACGCGACGCTCTTCAGCGAGGGCTACCTCTTCGACGAGCGCGACGCGGTGAACCAACGGAACTTCTTTTCCTACGGCGTCACCAGCCGGCTGCTGGGGCGAGGCGCCTCGACCGCCGAGATCGCCGCACGGGAAGAAGAGGGGG
>VBLA01000229.1 GCA_005879245.1 Deltaproteobacteria bacterium | reverse complement strand
CGGACCTGGCGATCGAAGCAATCGCGCCGTGAGGGCGATCGTGGTGCACGGTGGAGCGGGCAGAGAGAGCCGGGACTCCCGCGCCCCGCGACGCGCCGGCGTGGCCCGTGCAGTCGAGGCGGGGTGGAGCGTGCTCGCGCAGCGCGGTGGGGCGCTCGAGGCAGCCGTGGCGGCCGTGGTCGTGCTCGAGGACGACCCGCACTTCAACGCGGGTCTCGGCTCGACTCTCACCGCCGACGGCGGGGTCGAGATGGATGCCTCGGTCATGACGGGCGACACGCTCGCCGCAGGTGCGGTAGGCGCGGTCGCGGGTGTACCGAACCCGATCCGCCTGGCGCGGGCGGTGTTGGCCGAGGGCCGCGAGGTGCTCCTCGTCGGCGAGCCGGCCGTTGCCCTCGCCCGGCGACACGGTTTGCCGCTCTGCCCGCCCGAGGACCTGGTGACCGAGGCGGCGCGGCGGCACTGGTCCGCACCCCAGGGCGGCGCCGAGGGCACGGTCGGTGCGGTCGCCTGCGACGGACGGGGCCACGTGGCGGCCGCGACCTCGACCGGGGGGTTGAGCGGCAAGCGCCGCGGGCGCGTCGGCGACTCCGCCGTCATCGGCGCCGGAACGTACGCCGACGACCTCCTCGGTGCGGGTTCGGCCACCGGCCCGGGCGAGGCAATCATCAGGACCTCCCTCGTGCACGCGGCCCTCGCATGGGTCGGGCGCGGCCTCGATCCCGCCTGGGTCGCCCAGTACGCGCTCGCCGAGCTCGAGCTCCGGCTCGGCGTGGCGGCCGGGCTCATCCTGATCGACGCCGCGGGTCGGGTCGGGATCGCGCACAGCACGGAGGCGATGGTCGCCGCTTACCGGACGGCCGACGGCGGGCGCACGGTGGTGGTCGCGTGACGCAGGACCTGCGGCCCGTGCTCGTCTACGACGGCCACTGCCGCTTCTGCCTCCGTGAAGCCCGGCGACTCGAGCGCTGGCTCAGGGGGCAGATCCGGCTCGAGTCGTTCCGTGATGCCGGGGTTCTCCAACGTCACCCGGCTCTCACCCCCGAGGCGTGCGAGCAGGCCATGCAGCTGGTCGCGGCCGACGGACGCATCTGGAGCGGGGCGGCTGCCGCGGCCCGCGCCCTCCGGCTGCGCCCGCTTCTAGCGCCCCTCGGGTGGCTCTACGAGGTCCCGGGACTGCGCCAGCTCTTTGACCGGACCTATCGGCTGATCGCCCGGAACCGCTTCCGAATCGCGGGGACAGTGTGCAGCGAGGAGACCTGCGGGCTCCACCAGCCGCGGGAGCCGCCCCCGCGCGCATACGCCCGCGATCTCTTCCTCCGCCTGCTCGGTGTGATCTTCCTCGTCGCCTTCCTCTCGCTGCTTGCCCAGGCGACTCTACTCTTCGGTCGCCAGGGGCTGCTCCCGGCAGCTGAGTACCTCGCCCGGATGCACGGCTTCCTCGCGGCGCCGACGCTCTTCTGGATCGACGCCAGCGACCACGCGCTCCGCGTTGCCGCCGTGGGTGGAGCGGTGCTCAGCTGCGGGCTCGTCTTCAACGTCGCCCCGCGGATCGCACTCGCGGCTTGTTGGCTCGTGTATCTCTCATTCGTCACGATCGGCCAGGACTTCCTCTCGTTCCAGTGGGACAATCTGCTCCTCGAGTCGGCTTTCTTCGCGCTCTTCGTAACGCCGGGCGGCTTCCATCCCCGGAACGCCCCAGCGCCACACCCGCTCGCCGTCTTCCTGATGCTCTGGCTGCTCTTCCGCCTGCACGTCGAGTCGGGCGCAGCGAAGTGGCTCCTCGGCGACCCCACCTGGCGCGATCTCACGGCGATGGCGACCTACTACGAGACCGCTCCGCTCTCGACCTGGGTTGGCTGGTACGCGCACCAGATGCCGCTCTGGGCACACAAGCTCTGCAGCCTCTACGTCTACGTCGTCGAGCTCGGTCTCCCGTTCCTGGTGTACGGGCCGGCGCTGGTGCGCGGCGGCGTCTTCGTCGCCATGCTGGGTATGCAGGTGTCGATCCTCCTCACCGGGAACTACGCCTTCTTCAACTACCTGACGATCGCGCTCTCCCTCTTCCTGCTCGACGACGGGCAGCTCGGCCGGCTCGCCGCATTCATCGGGTGGCGGCTGGGGACGCCGCGCCGCCGTACGCGCGTGCCCACCCGTACCGCGCTCCTCGCCGGGGCGGTCACCATCCTCGTCCCGCTCTCCGTGATCCAGTTCCTGCCGCTGGTGCCACCGCTGCGCGATCTCAACCGCAAGCTCGCCCCCGTCCGCCAGGTCCTCAATACCTACCGATCCGTGAACGCCTACCATCTCTTCGCCCAGATGACGCTCGTGCGGCGGGAAGTCGTGCTCGAGGGATCCGCCGACGGCGTCGCGTGGCTGCCGTACGAGTTCCGCTACAAGCCGGGCGACCCCGAGCGGCCGCCTGCCTTCGTCGCACCGCACCAGCCGCGGGTGGACTTCCAGCTCTGGTTCTTGCTGCTCGGCGGCCCGCCACGCGAGCGCTACTTCCAGAACCTCCTCGCGCGGTGCCTCACGGCGCCCGCGGTCGTCGCACCCCTCTTCAGCCGCGATCCGTTCCCGACCGACCCGCCGCAGGAGCTCCGGCTCGCCTTCTACCGCTACCGCTTCACGGATGGAGCGACACGGCGGCGGGAGGGCACGTGGTGGGTGCGCGAACTGCTCGGGCGCTCACGGCCGCTGACGGCCGGGGACTTCGGGCGCTGATCGTCAGCCGTCGGCCGGGCGCCAGCGGCCATCGCGCAGCACGAGGCGACGGGCGGGCACGTCGCTCCGACCCGTGCCCTCGGGATAGCGGATGGCGGGCTCGGGCCCGCCCTGGACGATCTCGGGAACGACCGCGCGGACCGCCCGATCGCGAGCATCTGCGCACACCGCCTCCACCGAAGGGAAGCACGCAAGGTCGTCGAGCGTGCGCACCGTGGGTGGGATGAGCGTGATGTGCCCCGCCTCGTAGGCGGCGAGCGCCGCACGGGGCGTGAACCACGCGCAACTCACCGTCTCCGTCCCATCCACTACCGGCTCCTGTCCGTGTGGCGCGCGCCCGACGAGGAAACGTGTGTCCCAGCGCCGCGGGTTCGTGACCGGCGTGATCCAGCGGGCGAAGTAGAAGAGCTGGTCGGTGGCGGGAACGAGACCGGTGCTGGCCAGGGCGCGAGTGAACGGATCGCCAGCATTGATCCGTGATCGCAGCGCCGCCGCCGACGGCGGAAGCGAGCCCTCGAGAAGCCCGCCGTCGCCGTGCGCGAGAAGAATGCCGACCTCTTCGAACAGCTCGCGGAGCGCCGCGATCCAGTACGCGATCGCCTCGGGCGGGCAATCCCCCTCGTGGGGCGCCGCCCAGCGCTGCGTGGGCGGCAGCGTCGCACCGGGGGCGTCGGCGTCGCTCGCATCCACCACGCCCCCCGGAAAGGCGTGTGCGCCTGGGAAAGCAATGCTGCCGTGGCGCTCGAGCATCAACACGGAGAACCCCTCCGCGCCGGGCTCGTCACGGAGGAGGATCACCGTGCTCGACGGACGAGGCGACGAAGCGCCCGGCTGCGACATCGGCCCTTCGGCCATCGGCGGAGAATAGCCGGTCGGCAAGGGCAGTCAACGCGAACACGGTGGCACGTCGCGGTGACACTCCTCCGCTCCGCGAAGGCAACGCCTGTCGGTCCGCAGGCCTTGGGCCCGAGCGGAGCCTGCCTTCCCCGCGGCGACCAGCCAGGGACTGCGCCCCCGGCCTGCGACGGGGTCGCTCGCGGCCTGCTCT
>VBLA01000228.1 GCA_005879245.1 Deltaproteobacteria bacterium | reverse complement strand
TCGTAGCCCGGCTGATAGGCGGCGAGCACGGCGGGCGCGACCTCGGCGGGATGGCAGTAGATCTCGCTCACCCCGGACGGCAGGGAACCGATCAGGGCGAGCAGGTAGCGTTCGTCGACGTGGCCGGTCTGGTGCATGCCGTAGACCCGGTCCGCGGTCACGATGTGCGCCGCGGCCAGTCGCGGCGCGGAGTATGCGGTGAGAGCCCGGAACACGACGCCCTCGAAGAGCTTGCGGGTGAGGTGGCGCGAGTCGTACCGCAGCGCCGCGCCGAGGTCGTCGCGGGAGAGACGCACGGCCCGGATGCCGTAGCGGGGAGCGACCTCGAGCAGGATCGGGAGCACCATGGGATGGAGGTGCATGTTCAGGTGGCCGTCCAGGTGCGCGAGTCAGAGGCCAGTCGACGCGAAGGCGGCGAGCTGCGCCTCGATCTCGCGCCGGAGCTCGACGCGGCCGCTGCGAGCCACGTACTCCCAGGCGTAGCGCAGGCCGGCCAGGATCGGACGGTCCCGGAAGCTGCCCGCCCCGGTCACGAGATGTGGGATCTCCGCAGACGGCGCGGCGGCCCGTCCCTGTGCCAGCACCAGGTGAAGGCCGACGGCGAGGCGCGGATGCTCCTTCGCGAGCGCCACGGCCTCGGCCGCCGCCTCGCCCGTCACCATGAGGCTCGTGCTGGTGAGGATGCCCGAACGATGCGCGCCGACGATGGCGGCGTTCACCTCCCGCGCCGCACCGAAGTCGTCGCCACTCACGACGAGACGGCGAGGCGCCACGCCCACGGCCGTCCTCAGGCGAGCCCGTCGATCGCCGGCAGCGGACCCGGGAGTCGCAGGTCGCGAATGGTGACCGTCAGCTCGTCCAGGCGGTCGATGATCGCGTCGGGTCCGTCCAGGGGGAGTAGGATTCCCTCCCCGGCGCCCCGGTCCCGTAACCACGCGGCAATGATGGTCGTCCCGTCGACCTCCTCGCGGCCGAGCGGGAGACCCTGATAGGGCCCGAACCGCTCGCGAACGAGCCGAACGGCAGCCGCGAGATCGACGGTCGCGGTGATACGCACCTCGACGGCGAGCCGGCCACCGAGGACGGCATAGAAGAGCGCCGCGTCGCGCGGAAGCGTCGGAAGAAGCACGACGAAGTTCTGACGGGCGACCACCCAGGCGAGCGTCTGCTGGCGCCGGCGGAGGCTCTCCAGGAGCTCGAGGTCACGTTGCGCGCGGGCCGCGGCCTCGAAGCGGAGGTCGGACGCGAGGGTATCCCGGCGGGCCCGGAGCCACTCGAGTGGCCCGTCGTCGCCGCCGAGGAAGGCGAGCAGCTCGTCCACCTGCCCGCGGTAGGAGGGCAAGTCGACGCGCGCGGCGCAGGGAGCAGTACACGCACCGACCTGTCCCGAGAGGCAGGGGGTCGTGTCGGGTGCCGGGCTGAGGGCCCCGGCACACGTCCGGAGTCCGAAGAGTCGACCGAGTATCGCGTGCGCCCGCTCGGCCGCATCGCGGCTGCGAAAGGGACCGAGGTAGGTGGCGCGATCGGCCGCGAGCCGCTCGGTCACCCAGAGGCGCGGGTACGCGCTCCGCACGCTGAGCTTCAGGAACCCGACCCGCGGGAGATGTTTCCGCTGGCGATTGTAGGGCGGCTTCAGCTCGCGGATCTGGCGCGCCTCGAGCAGCGAGGCGGCGAGCTCCGAGCCCGTCTCCGTGATGCGGAAGTCGTGCGTGTGGCGGATGAGATCGAGCACGCGCGCGGAGTGACCTCGTGCGTTGGTGAAGTAGGTGCCCAGCCGCTCGCGCAGACGACGCGCCTTGCCGACGTAGAGGAGCCGCCCATCGGCGCCGAGGAGATGGTACACGCCGGGTCTGGGCGGGACGTCCTCGAGACGGGCGCGCGGCACGTGCACGATGAAGGGACGGCCGTCGACGGCGGCCCGCTGGAAGTCGAGGAGATCGTCGATTCGGTTGATACCTCGTTGGAGGGCGCGCTCGAGAAAGACGCAGAGGATCTCGGCGGCGATCTGCGCGTCGGGTAGCGCCCGGTGCCGTCCGAAGCAGGCCACACCGAGCTCGGCGGCGACGGCGTCGAGGGAGCGCCGGCGGAGATGCGAGAGGAGCCGGCGCGCCAGACGAAGCGTGCAGACGACGGGGGCATCGACCGGCCGTCCCGCCAGCACCTGCTGTGCCGCGTTCAGGTGGGCGACGTCGAAGGCGGCATTGTGCGCCACCAGCACGGCGTCTCCGGCGAACGCAAGGAACTGCGGCAGCACGGCGCCAATGGGCGAGGCATCGGCTACCATCGCGTCCGTGATCCCCGTCAGCCGGCTGATGAAGGGCGGGATCGGGTGGGCCGGCTTCACGAAGCGCGCGAACGTGTCGAGGAGCCGTCCCCCGGCCACGCGCACCGCGCCGATCTCGATGATGCCCTCCGGGGTGGGCGCACCGCCGGTGGTCTCGAGATCCACCACCACGAAGGTGGTCTCGCCGAGCGGACGCGCGAGCGCATCGTGGATCCGCGCCCGCCAGCGATCGGCGCCCGGGTCGAAATGAAAGCGCGGGTCCGCGCCGAGCAGGGTGGTGAGGAGGCGGCGGCCGAACTCCGGGTCACGTCCCGGCGAGGTGAAGATCAGATCGAGGAGCTCGTCGGGTGAGGCGCCGGCCGGTCTACCGACGAGGTACTCGTGGAGCCGTTGCCGCATCGGGCCGACCGGGACCCTATGCGATATGGAGAGGGATCAGAACGTGAAGAACCCTCGGCGTCGGACCGGCGCGCCGGGCACCTTCTCGCGCGTGGCGATCCCGCGCAGCTCACCCTCGAAGCGCTCGAGCTCCCGGCGCTGCCCATCCTCGAACTGCTCTAGCTCCCGCCGACGGCGCTCGTGGAATTCCGCGAAGGTGCTCGACCATCGCTCGTGGAAGCGAGCCAGGGCGTCCTCCACGCCGCGCACCACCCCGAGCGTCGGCACGAAAGACCCCTGACAGTGCGGGCAGTAGAAGACGGTGCCGGCGCGGAAGTACTTGAAGGGGACGGTGTAGTCCCCGCTGCAACGGAAGCAGCGGATCGGGATCTCCCACTCCTCGGGCGGCGGAATGGCGAGCCCGAATGCCTCGGCG
>VBLA01000227.1:4105-5131 GCA_005879245.1 Deltaproteobacteria bacterium | reverse complement strand
CCTCTCCGTGATCGAGCTCGGCACGTACGAGCTCACCGAGCATGCGGCCGCGATGCTGGAACGACGCGGTCTGAAGCGTGATGGTGCCGGGTACGAGGAGGCCCTCCGTGCCGAGATGGAGCGCATGGCGCGCCCGCGTCTCTACCCCGGCGTCCCGCCGCGTCGGTACATGTCGTTCTACCCGATGTCGAAGCGGCGCGGGGAGCACGTCAACTGGTTCGACCTGCCGGCCGAGGAGCGTGCGGCGCTCATGCGCGGTCACGGCACGATCGGCCGCAAGTACGCGGGCCAGGTGACGCAGGTCATCTCGGGATCGGTCGGGCTCGACGACTGGGAGTGGGGCGTGACGCTCTTCGCGGACGATCCGCTGGTGTTCAAGAAGCTCGTCTACGAGATGCGGTTCGACCCGGCCTCCTCGCGCTACGCCCTCTTCGGGCCGTTCTACGTCGGGATCCGCTTCACGCCCGCGGTGCTGGGAGAGGTCCTGAGCAGCGGCGTCCCGACGGCGTGACGGGTGCGGGCGACGTCGCGAAGACGCTGAACCGACTTCCCGCCGCTTCGGTGCTATAGGGACGCGCGTGGCCCGGCCTCGTCGTACCCGCGCCGTCGCGCGACGTGCCGAAAAGCGACGTGCCGAGCGTGCACCCGCCCGCGTGTCCGCGCGGTGGCGTCTCGCGCCCGGGGAGCGTGCGGTCTGGCTCACCGCGACGACCCTGTTTCTCCTGGTGACGGCAGCCTGGCTCGAGCACCAGATCACCTGGTACCTGGCGGTCGACCAGTTCGGCTACCTGACCTTCGCTCACGATCTGCTCGCCGGCCGCGTGTACCACGAGTGGGCTCCCTTCCAGTGGCTGGCCCGTACGATACCGCCGCGCACCGATGCGCTCGCGCAGGCGTACGTCTACGATCACGGCCGTCTCTATTGCCGCTACTCGCCGGGCTTCCCGATCCTGCTCGCGAGCTGGATCGGTCTTCTCGGGGACGATGCGGCGCACTACCTGAACCTGACGCTCTTCCTCGTCCTCC
>VBLA01000227.1:0-4093 GCA_005879245.1 Deltaproteobacteria bacterium | reverse complement strand
CTGTCCGCCTTCACGGGTATCTTCCTGCTCCTGCGAGCCGGGGGACGCGGGCTCGCGCCATGGCGGATGGCGATCGCCGGCGTCGCGCTCGGCTACGCCGCCAGCGTCCGGCCGGATGCGATCCTCTACCTCGTCCCCGCGACGTTGCTGGTCGCGGTGCACCTCCGTCGTCGTCGGAGCCCCTTCGGGGTCGTGGCGCGCATCGGCGTCGTGGGGGCGATCGGGGTGGTGGTGGGACTCCTCCCCGCGCTCGCCTACAACTGGACCGCGACCGGGAACCCGTTCCGCTCCACGCAAGGAATGGAGCTGGATCAGTTCCTCGCGCCGTTGCCGCGCTCCGAGCCGACACCCGCCGGAGGTGCGGTGGGCTACCCGTCGCCCGGCTGGCACGGCGGGACGACGTCGGACGTCCAGGGAGGCGGCCTCCGGCTGGCGAACCTGCGGCGGACGTTGCCCGCCAACCTGGCGTTCCTGATCGAAGCCTACACTCCGGCGCTTCTCGCCGCGGTGGTGTGGGGCGGCGTCGTGGCGCTCATGGTGCGCCCGCTCGTCTTCGTCACCGCAGTCCCCTACGGAATCGTCGCCCTGCTGCTCTACAGCTGCTGGCCTCGCCCGGACCCGCGCTACCTGATCGGCGTGAACCTTTTGCTGCCGATGTTGCTCGTCGAGGGAACCGTCGGCACGCTCGATTTGGTCCGTCGCCTCGCGTGGCGAGGACGGGTCGAAGCCGCGCGACGGCTCGCTTTCGTTGCCGCCGCCGGGATGGTGCTCGCGCTGGTCGGCGCAGCCGCCCTGCAGCCCTCGGTGAGCTACGGCCGACTCGCGGTGCCCGTCCTCCTCATTGCCGCCGGCGGTGCCGGGATGGCGGCGACGTGGCCGCGCCGCCGCGTCGTGGCAATCGTCGCGCCGCTGCTCGCGCTCACCCTCACCGGTATCGCCGTTGCGCGCGCCTGGGACGGCCTCGATCGACGGGCGGGGTTCCAGCGTCCGCAGATGCTCCGCGCACGCGACACGTTCCGGCGCGCGGTCGAGCCGCGGGCCATCGTCATCACCACCGAGGACATCGGTCGACCTGCGGAAAACATCGAGTACTACAGCGGTGTGGCGCACGCCCTCTACCTCACCGACCTCGCGCGCTGGCACGGAAGCGTCTTCGGCGTGGCGCTCCTGGCCATCCAGGCCGGCGTGCGGCCGTATCTTCTTCTTCCCGTCAACGATCCCGAGCGCCCGAAGATCCTGAAGCAGCTCGCCGGGGTGTTCAGCCTCGAGACGGTCCGGGACATCCCGCCCGCGCAAGCCGTCGAGTACTTCGTGGCCGCGCCCTTCCACCGTGGTGTCCACCTGCTACTCGAGCGGATCACCTGGCCCGGATTCGAGAAGGAGAAACAGGGGGGCCCGCCCGGCTAAGCCGAGCACGCCTTGCGGGCGAGGGGCGACACTCCTAGCCTCGCCGCCCATGGCTAGGTTGCGGGTTCGCAGCGGGGGTGGTCTCGCCGCGATCCGTTACGTGTTCCGCAAGGGGCGCGAGGCGGGTGGCATCGTGCCACTCTATCGCCGGCTGCGCTCGCGCAACGCCTGCAAGACCTGCGCGCTCGGCATGGGCGGCCAGCAGGGCGGGATGGTCAACGAGGCCGGCCATTTCCCCGAGGTGTGCAAGAAATCGGTGCAGGCTCAGGCCGGCGACATGGCGGCCCCGATTCCGGAACACTACTTCCGCACGACCTCGATCGCCCGCCTCGCCGAGCTCGGCTCGGCAGGGCTCGAACGGCTCGGCCGGCTCGGCTTCCCGCTGCTCGCCGAGGACGGCGACACCCATTTCCGGCGCATCTCGTGGCCAGAAGCGATCGACCGGGCGGCGGCGGCCCTCCTGGCTGCGGCACCGGAGGAGATCTTCTTCTACTCGTCGGGTCGCTCGAGCAACGAGGCGGCCTTCCTGATGCAGCTCGTCGCCCGTGCCTACGGGACCTCCAACATCCACAACTGCTCCTTCTACTGTCACAATGCTTCCAGCGTCGCGCTCGCCGACGTGTACGGATCGGGGACGGCGTCGGTCGCCCTCGACGATCTTGCCCATGCCGACCTGGCGCTCGTTGCGGGTGCGAACCCGGCGAGCAACCACCCGCGGCTCGTGACCCATCTCGTCGCGCTCCGCCGACGCGGTGGGAAGGTGATCGTCATCAACCCGCTGCGCGAGATCGGCCTGGTTCGCTTCCGGGTCCCTTCCGACTGGCGGAGCATGCTCTTCGGCTCGGTCGTCTCGGACCTCTACCTCCAGCCACACATCGGGAGCGACGTGGCGCTCCTGAAGGCGCTCCTCAAGGGGGTGACGGAGGCGGGTGGTCTCGGACGCGCCTTCATCGACGCCCACACGGCCGGCTGGGAGCGGGTGGAGGCGGATCTCGCTGCCACGTCCTGGGAGGAGCTGCTGCCCGCCTGCGGCGTGCCACGGGCGGAGGTCGAGCGGGCGGTCGAGCTCCTCGTCACTGCCCGCCGCGGCGTCTTTTGCTGGGCGATGGGGCTCACGCACCACGCCCACGGCGTCGACAACGTGCTCGCGCTTGCGAACCTCGCCCTCGCTCGCGGCTGGCTCGGGTCCCCGGGCGCGGGCCTCCTTCCGATCCGTGGCCATTCGAACGTGCAGGGCGTCGGCTCGTGCGGCATGACCCCGGGCCTGAAGCAGGCGTTCGCCGCGAGGATGGTGGAGCTCTACGGCATCACGATCCCGGAGCGTCCCGGCCAGGATACCTACGCGTCGATGGTGGCCGCTGCCGAGGGCCACGTGGGCGCGGCCGTCCTCCTGGGCGGCAATCTCTTCGCGAGCAACCCGGATCGACGCTGGGCCGCCGACGCCCTTCGCCGGGTGCGATGCACCATCGCGATCACCACCAAGCTGAACGAGGGGCACATCCACGGGCGCGGCCGGACCACGCTTCTCCTTCCGGTTCTCGCCCGTGACGAGGAGGTGCAGGCGACGACCCAGGAGTCGATGTTCAACTTCGTCCGCCTCTCGGACGGCGGCACGCCCCCGAGCGCGGGGGAGATGCGCTCCGAGGTCGAGGTCATCGCCGCGCTCGCCGAGCGCATCCTGCCACCCGGGCGGTTCGACTGGCTGGCACTCCGCTCTCACCGCCGCCTGCGCGAGGAGATGGCGAAGGTCGTCCCCGGGTACGCCCCGGTCGGCGAGATCGATCAGACCCGGCGCGAGTTTCACGTCGGTGGGCGAACCTTCCACGCGCCGCGGTTCGCGACGGCCGATGGCCGGGCGCGTTTCACGTGACGCCCTTGCCTGCCTTCGCGCCGGAGCCCGGCGCGTTCCGTCTGATGACCCTCCGCTCGGAGGGTCAGTTCAACACCGTCGTCTACGAGGAGGAAGACCTCTACCGCGGCAACCGGCGTCGCGACGTCGTCATGATGGCGGCCGAGGACGCGGCCGGGCGCGGCA
The DNA here is from genome assembly GCA_005879245.1 of Deltaproteobacteria bacterium. Taxonomy (GTDB): domain Bacteria; phylum Desulfobacterota; class Binatia; order DP-6; family DP-6; genus DP-23. The sequence continues at coordinate 651 of VBLA01000227.1, read as the reverse complement.
TCGCCGAGGGCGATCGGGTGGTGGTCGCGACGGAGGCGGGACGGCTCGAGGTCTCGGCGGCGATCGTCGGACTTCGCCCCGGAAACCTCGCGATGTACTACCCGGAGGCGAATGCGCTCGTGCCGCGGGCCCTCGACGCGCGCTCGAAGACGCCGGCGTTCAAGTCCGTGGTGGCCCGGCTGTGGCCCGTCGCCGCCACCTCGGAGGACCGCGAGGCGCTCGCATCGGTCGGCTGACGGCCGCGGGCTACTTCTCGATCGGCGAGGGCCATCCCGAGGAGCGGCACGCCTCCTCCTCGCCACGTCGGCGACGCATCCGATCGAGTATCTGACCCTCCAGCCCGACGGCACGGATGTCGAACCAGTCCGGCGTGACGCGCACCCGCAGGTAGTGCGTCGCCGTGATGGTCCGTGCGAAGTTGGGATGCGTCCGGCCGTGGTCCAGGGCGGCCCCGCCGCCTCCGCTGATCACCTCGAGGACCCTGGCGTCCGGAACGTACTCGCACGCCGGCAGGGCACGCTCGTAGAGATGCACGTGCCCCGCGAGCACGAGATCGACGTGGGCCGCCTCGACCACCGGCTCGAGGGAAGCCCGCAGGCCGCGAGTCACGCGTTTCCGGCCGGAGCTGTAGGGTGGCTCGTGCAACACGAC
>VBLA01000226.1 GCA_005879245.1 Deltaproteobacteria bacterium | reverse complement strand
AGCAGGGTAGCTTGCGTTCGCATCCGGGGGGATACAGCAAGCGGCCTGCCCCCGGGAGCCCGATGGTGCCATACGGCGTGCGTGGGTGAAGCGGTAAGGGTGCCAGGCCCCGGCGGATTCCGTCGGTCCCCCGAGGGGATTCCCCGCGGCTGCGTCGGCGGTCCCCCATCCGGGGCACACGGCGAGTGCGCTTTTGGACGCCCGCGCCGTGACGGCCGCCGGCCAACTTTGCACGCCGTCTCCTTCCCTTAGCGGGGCCTTCGCCGCTATCGTCCGGGGGCCCCGGCGAGGAGCCCGGTGTCATGCGCTGCCCGTCCTGTACCTACGAGAATCTTGCCGATTCACGGTTCTGCGCCCAGTGCGGTGTGCCGCTCGGCCGCGATCCGGCGCGTGTGCCGGACCCGCGCGCGTACACCCCGCGCCATCTGGCCGAGAAGATCCTCTCCCACCGCAGCGCACTCCATGGCGAGCGGAAGCAGGTGACGGTCCTGTTCGCCGACGTGAAGGGCTCGATGGATCTGGCCGAACAGGTCGATCCAGAGACATGGCATCGCATCCTCGACCGCTTCTTCGGCATCCTCGCGGAGGGCGTCCACCGCTTCGAGGGCACCGTCAACCAGTTCACCGGCGATGGGATCATGGCGCTCTTCGGCGCGCCTATCGCGCACGAGGATCATGCGCAGCGCGCATGCCATGCGGCGCTGCATCTCAGCGAAGCGCTCGGGCGCTACGGGCGCGAGCTCCGCCGCAGCGAGGGTCTCAACTTCACGGTCCGCATAGGGCTCAATTCGGGGGAGGTGGTCGTCGGCACGATCGGAGACGATCTGCGCATGGACTACACGGCGCAGGGCCACACGGTGGGCCTCGCACAGCGCATGGAGCGGCTCGCCGAGCCCGGGAAGGTCTACCTGACCGAGCACACGGCGGCGCTGGTCGCGGGGTACTTCAACCTCGAGGACCTCGGCAGCTTCACGCTGAAGGGGGTGCGGGACCCGCTCCGGGTCTATGAGCTGCGCGGCGTCGGCCCGCTCCGGACGCGGCTCGAGGTCGCCCGCCGGCGGGGCTTCTCGCGCTTCGTCGGGCGGGAGGAGGAGGCCGCCGCGCTCGAGGCGGCGCTGGGGCGCGCGCTCGAGGGGCACGGCGGGGTGGTAGCGGTGCTGGGCGAGCCCGGCGTCGGAAAGAGCCGGCTCTGCTACGAGTTCCTCCAGCGCTGCCGGGTACGGGGCATTCCCGTCTACGAGGCGCACGGGGTGGCACACGGGAAGTCGGTGCCCTTTCTCGTGGTGCTCGAGCTGGCGCGCGCCTACTTCGGCATCACCGAAGCCGACGGTGATCAGGCTGCGCGCGAGAAGATCGCCGGCAAGCTCCTGCTGCTCGACCGGGAGTTCGAGGACACCCTGCCCCTGCTCTTCGACTTCCTCGGGGTGCCGGATGCGGCGCGACCGGCGCCACGGATGGATCCCGATGCGCGGCAGCGGGAGCTCTTCGCCATGGCCGCGCGGCTCGTGCCGGCGCGCAGCCGGCGCGAGCCGGCCGTGTTCGTGGTCGAGGACCTCCATTGGATCGACGGCGGGAGCGAGAGCTTCGTCGCGGCGCACGTCGACGCCGTGCCAGGCACGCGGACGCTCCTCCTGGTGAACTTCCGGCCCGAGTACCACGCGACCTGGATGCAGCGCCCCCATTCCCGTCAGCTGACCCTCGCGCCCCTCGGCCCGGCGGCGACGGCCGAGCTGCTGCACGACCTCCTCGGGCGCGATCCGTCGCTCACTGGCCTGGCCGAGCTCATGCACGAGCGCACGCGCGGGAACCCTTTCTTCATCGAGGAGCTCGTGCAGGCGCTGATCGAGGCGGGGAACCTGGCTGGAACGCGCAGCGCATATCGCCTGGCCAGGCCGCTCGAGGCGGTCACCATCCCGGCGAGCGTGCAGGCGGTGCTCGCCTCGCGCATCGACCGTCTCGCCGAGCGGGAGAAGGCCGTGCTCGAGACGGCAGCCGTGATCGGCAAACGGTTCCCGGAGAGGGTGCTCCGCCGGGTCGTGGACGTTGCGGAGAGGGAGCTGGCGGATGCCCTCCACGCGCTCACCCAGGCGGAGTTCGTGTACAGCGAGACCACGCACCCGGAGCCCGAGTACGCCTTCAAGCATCCTCTCACCCAGGAGGTGGCCTACCACGCGCAGCTTGCCGAGCGGCGGGCGCGGGTGCACGGCGCGGTGGCGCGCGCCGTGGCGGAGCTCTACCTCGACAAGCTCGACGAGCGGGCCGCCCTGCTCGCTCACCATTGGGAGGGGGCGGGGGAGCCACTCGAAGCGGCGCGCTGGAGCCGGCGCGCGGCGGAGTGGGTGCGGGCGAGCAACCTGGGCGAAGCGCTGCGCCACTGGCAGAACCTGCGCGCCTTCCTGGCCCGCGTTCCCCCTCGCGCGCGGCAGCGGCGACCTGGGGGCCCTCGCGATGCTCGTCAACGCGTACGGTGTGCTGCGGAGCCACTTCGGGAGCGCGGAGGACTTCGTCGAGGCGGCCCGGGAGGCGACGCGCCTGGCGGAGCGGACCGACGACGCGGGCCTTGCGCTCGCGACCGGGACCCGCCTCGTGATCGCGCTCATCGCCTCTGGAGACCTGCGGCAGGCGCTCGCCTTGAGCGAGCAGGCGCTCGCGCGTCCCCCGGCGAGCCTGAAGGTCGGGACGGCGATCCTCGGCTACAGCCCGTTTCTCCGTCTGATCAACCTGCACGGCAAATTGCTCATCGACCTCGGGCGGCTCGACGAGGGGGCCGCGGAGCTCGAGCGTGTCGACCGGCTCGCGCGCGAGGAAGGGGATGTCGAGACCCTGGGCATTACTCACGGCGAGAGGGTGGTCCTGGCACGGGTGCGGGGAGACGCCGAGGCAGCGCTGACCCACGCCCGCGAGACGCTGCGCATCGCCGAGCGGCTGGGGAGTCCCTTCTTCCGGGCGGGCGCGTACCTCGCCTTCGGTCAGGCGCACATCCTGGGGGCCGAGTGGACGGCGGCCCGCGAGGCGCTGGAGAAGGGACTCGCCATCGCCCGCGCGGGCGGCGCCTACGTCGAGGCGGAGCCGCTGGCACTCGCCTGGCTCGCGGCGGCCCACCTCGGAGTGAACGACACCACCGGAGCGCGCGCGGCGGCGGAGGAGGCGCTCGCGGTGGCGCAGCGGCGCCGCACGAGGCCGGCGGAGTGCATCGCCTACATCGGCTGGGCGCGGGTCCTTCTCCGCACGGACGGCGTGCGATCGCGGGCGGCGATCGAGGCCTCCCTGGAGCGGGCGCTCGCGTTCGTCGAGGAGACCGGGGCCAAGAACAACGAGCCCTTCATCCGCGTGCAGCGGGCGCGCCTTGCGGCGCTCGCGGGTGACGGGGCGGGATGGCGGAGGGAGCTCGAGACGGCACACCGTCTGTTCAGCGCGATGGGTGCCGTCCCCCGGGCGGAGCGGCTGGCCCGCGAGCTCGCGCTCGCGAGCGGCGCGAGATGATCGCCGTGCCCGGCGGCTGCGACCGGGCGGGATCTCGGCTATGGTCGACGACGTGGAGCGGCGCCCGGGAAACCAGCACGCCGGGGGCGGCCCGTCCGGGGCGGTGATCCCGGAGCCGTCCTTTGCCGAACGCGCGCGGACGCTCGTGCACCTCGGACGGACGGGCACGCTCGCGACCCAGTCGCGCAAGCGGCCGGGCTTCCCCTTCGGCTCCGTCGCGCCCTACGGGCTCGACGAGCCCGGACGCCCGACCTTCCTCATCAGCACGATGGCGATGCACACCCAGAACCTCGCCGGGGACCCGCGCGCCAGTCTGCTCGTGGCCCAGCCGGGGTGGACGGAGGATCCGCTCGCGGGCGCGCGCGTCACGCTACTCGGCCCCGTCGAGCGGGTGCCGGCGGGGGAGGTCGAGCCCGTGCGCGCGAATTACCTCGCGCGTCACGAGAGCGCACGCTCCTGGGTTGGATTCGACGACTTCGCGTTCTACCGGATGGAGGTCGTCGACCTGTACTACGTGGGTGGATTCGGCGCGATGGGATGGGTGGAGACCGCCGAGTATCGTGCCGCGGCTCCCGATCCGCTGGCCGACGTGGCACCGACGATCCTCTCCCACATGAACGCTGACCATGCCGACGCTCTCGTCCGCTACTGCCGGCACTTCGCCGGTGTCGAGGCCGAGGCGGCGACCATGACCGCGATCGATCGGCTCGGCTTCCGGGTGCGAGCGCGGAGCGGGGACGCGGTGCAGGGGATGCGCGCGGCGCGGGGGCGGTGATCGTCCCGCTCACCGTCGCCCCGAGACGACCCAGTGCCGGTCGCTCACCAGCGCGCACTCGAGGCGCAGCGAGAGGGTCGCCAGCTGGCGGCGGACTTCCTCGGGCGTGAAGGCCGCGAGGAGGGAGCGGTAGAAGTCCTCCCTCAGGATCGGGTCCTCGACGGCCGCATGGAGCTCGACCAAGGCGCGCGCGGCGGCCGGTGACGCAGGCCGCGCAAGGTCCATCACCAGGAGCGGGGCGCCCGGTCGCGCCAGCCGCTCGACCTCGTGCCAGAACGGCAGCGGGTCGGGGAGGTGATGGAGCAGGCTGTTCGAGAGGATGGCGTCGAACGCCCGGGGCGGGAAGGGCAGGGGCGGAAGGCGCGCGCGCACCAGGGCGATGCGCGGTGCCGCACCCGCCGCGGCGATCGCCCGCCGCGCCTCGGCCAGCATCGCCGCCGACCCGTCGACGGCGGTCACCTGGAGGCCCGGCAGAGCGCGGCCGAGCCGGACCGGAATGTCCGCGGGCCCGCAGCCGAGATCGACGGCGCGCCCACCTACGAATTCGGGAAACCTCGCGCGGAAGCGATCGACGAAGCCCTGGTTGACGGCGGCGAAGTCGGCGCGCGCGTACGCTCGGGCGCCCGCCGGATTCTCCATCAACTCGGGTTCACGCACTCGTTCCAAATCCGCCGCACCGGACCATATGTCCGAGCGCCCACGCAAGGCTCGGACGGCGTGGCCATTGACGCTGCAGGACGGTCGCGCTACGGAGCGGAGCTGTCACCCCACCCGAGAGGAGGTCAGCCAATGGCGATTCAGCTGGGCGACATCGCCCCCGACTTCACCGCCGAGTCGACCGAGGGAACGATCCGCTTCCACGAGTGGATCGGGCCGGGCAAGTGGTGCGTGCTCATGTCGCACCCGAAGGACTTTACCCCCGTCTGCACCACCGAGCTCGGCATGGTGGCGAAGATCAAGGCGGAGTTCGACAAGCGGAATGTGAAGGCCCTCGCCGTCAGCGTCGATCCCGTCGCCTCGCACAAGGGGTGGATCGGCGACATCGAGGAGACGCAGAGCACGACGGTCAACTTCCCGCTCCTGGGCGATCCGGATCGGAAGGTGGCGTCGCTCTACGGCATGATCCATCCGAACGCGAACGACACCCTCACCGTGCGCTCGGTCTTCTTCATCGACCCGAACCGGAAGGTGCGCGCGATGATCACCTATCCGGCGAGCACCGGCCGGGACTTCAACGAGATCCTGCGCGTCATCGACTCCCTCCAGCTGACCGACAAGTACCAGGTGGCAACCCCGGTCAACTGGAAGCAGGGTGGCGACTGCGTGATCGTGCCGTCGCTCACCGACCCGGAGGAGCTCAAGAAGAAGTTCCCCAAGGGCTTCAAGGCGCTGCGGCCCTACCTCCGCATGACGCCGCAGCCGGATCGCTGAGCGGACGACCGCCACGTGAGGGCGGCACCCGCCGCCCTCACCGGATGAAAGCCGCGACCGCGAGGACGAGCCCGGTCACGTAGGTCCCGAGCGCGCCGACGAAGCGGAGCGGATGGGGCTGGTCGAGCGAGGGGCAGACGAGCATGCCCGCCGCGTGCAGGTACCGGAAGAGGGTGGCGGCCACGAACGTCCAGACCATCCACGGCGCCGGGTTCCGGGCGCCGATCAGGAGGATGAGGATCGCGAGCATGGGGGCGTACTCGGCCGCGTTCCCGTGCGCCCGGACCCGCTTGTAGAGGCGATCGGTCGGGTCCGGCGTGAAGCCGAAGTTCGTCCTGGTCGCTCCTCGTGTCAGCGAGACCGCCAGGGCCCGAAGACCAGCAGCCCCAGCAGGGCCGTACAGACGATGGCGACGTTCATGGCTCCTCCTCCTCGCCTCTGCTAAGAGGCGGCCGATGCGGACGCGTGTGACACACCGCGCGGGGAGGAGGCAAGCATGCCGGGCAACCTGACGCTCGAGGCGCTCGACAACCTCGTGCGCCGCGGCGACATCGATACGGTGCTCGTCACCTTCCCCGACATGCAGGGACGCCTCATGGGGAAGCGGGTCACGGCGCCGTTCTTCCTGGAGCAGGTGGCGCGTTCGGGGATGCACGCCTGCGCCTACCTCCTCACCGTCGACGTCGACATGACCCCGCTCCCCGGCTACCGGAGCGCGAGCTGGGCGACCGGCTACCAGGACTTCCACGCCGTCTGCGACTGGTCGACGCTCCGCCGCGTCCCCTGGCTCGAGAAGACGGCCCTCGTCCTCTGCGACCTCCAGGACGAACACGGCCGGCCGGTCGAGGAGTCGCCCCGCCGCATCCTCCGCCGCCAGGTCGAACGGGCCGCGGCCCGCGGCTACCGCGTCTTCGTCGCCTCGGAGCTCGAGTTCGTGCTGTTCCGCGACTCCTACGAGGCCGCGCAGAAGAAGCGGTACATCGACCTCGAGCCGATCGGGGCCTACGCCGAGGACTACCACATCTTCCAGACGAGCAAGGAGGAGTTCGTCCACCGCGAGATCCGGAACGGCATGCTGGGCGCGGGCATCGTGGTCGAGTGCAGCAAGGGCGAGTGGAGCCCGGGCCAGCAGGAGATCAACCTCCACTACGGCGAGCCCATCTCGACCGCCGACGACCACGTCATCTACAAGAACGGCGCCAAGGAGATCGCCCATCAGAAGGGCGTCAGCCTCACCTTCATGGCGAAGTACGACATGCAGCAGGCCGGCTCGAGCTTCCACCTCCATTCGAGTCTCACCGACGAGACCGGCAAGCGGAACCTCTTCCACGACGCGGGCACGGCGCGCGGCTCGGCGCTCTTCCGCCACTGGGTGGCCGGTCAGCTCGGCCTGGCGCGCGAGTTCGCCTTCTTCTACGCGCCGTACGTCAACTCCTACAAGCGGTACCAGGCGGGGACCTTCGCCCCGACCCGCATCGCCTGGGCGTGGGACAACCGGACGACCGGCTTCCGCGTCTGCGGGGAGGGACAGTCGATCCGGATCGAGAACCGCATCCCGGGTGCGGACGCGAATCCCTACCTCGCCTTCGCGGCGACGATCGCAGCGGGTTTGCATGGGATCGAGCACGGGCTCGAACCGCCACCGCTCTACCAGGGCAACGCCTACGACGATCCGACGCTGCCGCAGGTGCCCGGCTCGTTGCGCGACGCGATCGTCGAGCTCGAGCGGAGCCGGGCCGCGCGGGAGTTCCTGGGCGACGCCGTTCACGAGCACTACCTCCACACCGCGCGGCTCGAGCTCGAGGCCCTCGACAAGGTCGTGACGAGCTGGGAGCTCGCGCGGAACTTCGAGCGGATATGAGGCTCCAGGAGAAGGTGGCTTTCATCACCGGCGCGGGGATGGGCCAGGGCCGTGAGGGGGCATGCCTGTTCGCCCAGGAGGGTGCCCGGGTCGTGGTGGCCGACGTCGACAAGACGGCCGCGGCCGAGACCGCGCGCCTGATCGAACGCCGGGGCGGGCAGGCGCTCGCCGTGGTGGGGGACGTCAGCATCGAGCGTGACGTCAAGCGCATGATCGCCGCGGGAGTGAAGCGTTTCCGCGCGCTCCATATCCTCTACAACAACGCCGGCGTGCTCTGGAAGGACCGCGATCGGTCGGTCCTCGAGACGACCGAGGCGAACTGGGACCGGGTGCAGGCGATCAACCTGAAGGGGCCGTTCTTCGTCGCCAAGCACGGTATTCCCCACCTGATCCGCTCCGGCGGCGGCTCGATCATCAACGTCGGCTCCGTCTCCGCGCTGGCCGGCTTCACGGTCGCGCAGGACTCCTACACGAGCGCCAAGGGCGCGCTCATCTCCCTCACCAGGTCGCTCGCCATCCAGTTCGCGCGCCAGAACGTGCGCTGCAACATCATCCACCCGGGGATCATCGAGACGCCGATGCAGGCGCCCTACCTGAAGGATCCGGCGAAGCGAAAGTCCTTCGAGGAGGGCATCCCGCTCGGCCGCATCGCCCAACCGCGGGAGATCGCCTGCGTGGCGCTCTTCCTCGCCTCCGACGACTCGTCCTACGTCACGGGCGCGGAGATCGTGGCCGACGGGGGGTTCACGGCGCAATGAGTGGGTGGCGTCGCCTGTGGTGTGCGGCGGCGGGGTTCATCGCCCTCGTCGGCGCGTGCGGACG
>VBLA01000164.1 GCA_005879245.1 Deltaproteobacteria bacterium | reverse complement strand
CCGCCGTTCGAGACGCTGGGGCTCCGGTGACGGGTGTCAGGCGGAGCCTCGGCCCGCTCGCGGCGGGCCTCGTGGTCGGCCTCTATGCGGCGGCCTTCCGGCACTACGGCATCTTCGACCTGGCGGACGAGGGGACTCTCCTCGTCCAGGCCGCACGGGTCGCCCACGGCCAGGCGCCGTACGTCGACTTCCATACGGGCTACGGCACCCTCTATTTCGCCCTTCAGGGTCTGCTCGTCCGGCTGGGCGGTCTGGATGCGATCCGCGCTCTGCTGGTCTGCGTCCAGGCGATCGGAGCGGCGCTCCTCTACGCGCTCACCCGCCGGACCGCGGGCCGCGGGCTCGCGGTGGTGGCCGTCGCGCTCCAGGTGAGCTTCTTCCTTCCGCTCGCCCCGCGGCAGGGGGCGCCGTTCTTCGTCCCGTACCCCGCGTGGTACGCGACGCTCGGCAGCCTGGCGGTGGTGCTGCTCCTGCGGGATCCGCTCGGGCGGGGTGGCTGGCCGAGGGCGGCCTGCGTGGGAGTGCTGTCGGGTGCGGCCTTCGCGATGAAGCAGAATACGGGACTGCTCCTGGCGGGCGGGTCAGCCGCGGTATTCGTTCTCGCCGGGCGTGCCAGCGTGGTCAGCAGTGCGGTGCTGGCACTGCTCGCGATCGGTGCGGTGGCGCTCGTCGTGCCGACGGGCTTCACGGCCGCGGCCTGGGTGCTTGCTCCCCCGGTGCTGGCGCTCGCGGCGCTCGGCGTCCCGCGCGGTCGATCGCCCGAGCGGGCCGCGCGGCATCTCGTGGCGCTCGGCGCAGGGTTCATGGCCGTCGCCGCCGCCTCCTACGTGCGATCGCTTCTCGCGCTCGGGCCGGAGCGGTTCGCGCGCGAGGTGCTCCTCGTGGGCGCGGGGGTGGCGGGAATCTACGTGCTCCCGTTCCCCTGGCCGGCGGCGCTGGCGGCGGCCGTCGGGGCCGCAGCGTTCTTCGGCGCGTCCCGCCCCGGCGCTCGCTCGGTGCTGGCGGTGGCCGTCCTCGCGACGCTCGTCGTCGCGGGGGTCGTCGGGGCCGCGGGCGCGGCGGGGGTACGCGTCGCGCTCCGTCGCTCGGCGGAGGCGGTCGCGCTCACCGTCGTTCCGCTCACCCTCTGGGGCGCGCTGGCGATCTTCCGCCGACGGCGGGAGGACGCGCTCCTCGCCCCGACGGCGATCGCCGTCGCCACGGCGCCCGTGCTCTATCCCCGGCCCGACTTCGCGCATCTGATGCAGATCGCGCCGCTCCTGCTCCCGCTGGCGCTGCTTCTCTGGCGGACGATGGTGGAGCGCATTGCCGTGCTCCCGCGGCGCGTAGCCCCGGCGCTCGTCCTTGGCCTCCCGTTGCTCGCCGCGGCCCTGCGCTTCGCGCCCACCGTCGAGCTTCTCGCGCGGCTCGCGACCGGGCGCGTCGAAGAGGTGGCGATCGGGCCGGCGCGGCTGGTTGCCGCTGCCGACGGCGTGGCACCGCTCCGCGCCCTTGCCGACGTGGTCGAGCAGGTCGCGGGGAGGACCGCGGCCGACGACAGGATCCTCACCTTCCCCGCGTGCGGCGTCGTGCCGTTCTTCGCCGGGCGGCTGCCCATCGGGCGGCACGACTACTTCTACCCGGGGCGCCCGGATCGCGCCGAGATGGCCGCCGTCCTCGACGAACTCGGCCCGCTGCTACCCGATCTCGCGGTGACGTGCACGCCGGCGAGCGCGGAGCTCCGCAACGCCTGGAGATACTATCCGAGCATGGTCGACCTCCTCTCGACGCGATACCGCGTCGTCGCCGAGCACCTACCGTTCGCGGTCCGCGAGCGGCGGCGCTAGCAGATGAAAAACGATTGCGTCGCGGGAAATCCGTTGTCTAAGTGTGCACGCTCGGAGGCGGCGAGAGCCGCTCGAGCAGCGCGAGGAGGCGGTCGAAATTGAGCGGCTTCGAGAGGACGTCGGCGCCGAGGAGGCTCCCGCCGCGCAGCGGATCGGAATCCGCCGAGACGACGATCACCGGGATGCGGGAGAGGCGACGATCACGCATCTGCTCGCGCCGGAATGTCCATCCGTCCATGCCCGGCATCATGAGGTCGAGGAGGATGACACAGGGCTCGATCCCCCTCCGCAGGATGCCCAGAGCCTGTTGCCCATTGGCGGCACCGATCGCTCCACGACCGAAACCTCTGAGCAGCTCCAGCATCGCATGGCGCAGATCCTCGTCGTCTTCGACGACCAGGATTGGTTGGCTCTCTGTCCGCCGCATCGGGGACGGTCGGTTCGTGGTCGTGAGCAGGGTCTCCGGCGCACCGCTGGGGCCTTTCCCTTCCCCAGTCGAACAGGGGGCTGCGCAAGAAGCGTGCCGCCCGGACGCAAGTCTGTCGGGAGGCGGGTCCGGCGGGCCGAGAGGGCCTGCCCCATGAAGCGATTCGCCTCGTTCCCGGGGCGACCATGTCGTGGCGGGCGCCACCCGTGGTTGTCGTCCCGTGGGCGCGGTGCTGCAACCCCAGGAATTTCTCCGCGCGCGAGGTGCGCCTCCGTCCGTCAGCTGCTCGAGGTCGACGAGTGTGATTGCGAGCCCCCGCTGCACGCCGCGGCCCTTGACAGTCGTCGAGCGCCATGGGTAAGCCACCAGAGTGGCACGTTCTGCGATCGTCTCGCTCCTGGGCGAGCTCTGGGTCTTCATGCGGGTCCGGAAGAAGTGGTGGCTCGGCCCGATCGTGCTCGTCCTGGTGCTCTTCGGGGCCCTGATCGTGCTCAGCCAGGGCTCGGCGCTCGCCCCGTTCGTCTACACGCTTTTCTAGCTGTCCCATGTCGGGAGGAGCCACCGCTGGGCTCCGCCGCTTCGGTCTTCTGGTCGGCGGCGCCTTTCTCGTGCTCGCCGCCGTGAGCCGGTGGCGGGGCCACACGTTGCCGCCCGCCGTCCTCGCCGCGCTCGGCGTGGCGCTGATGGTGCCGGCCCTGGTTGCGCCCGGGCTCCTCGGCCCGGTGGAGCGCGTCTGGATGCGAGGGGCGACGCTCCTAGGCGAGGTGAACAGCCGGATTCTTCTGACCGTGCTCTTCTACCTCGTCATCGCCCCGGTCGGGTTCGTGCTCCGGCGGATTCGCGATCCGCTCGATCGCTCGCTCCGTGACGCCGACAAGAGCAACTGGATCCGCAGACCGTCCGGGCCGGTCGACCCGATGCGCTACGAACGGCAGTTCTGATGCCCACGATCCTCGGCATCTCGGCCTACTACCACGACGCGGCCGCGTGCCTCGTGCGCGACGGGGAGATCGTCGCGGCGGCGCAGGAGGAGCGCTTCACGCGGAAGAAGCACGATGCGAGCTTCCCGCGGAACGCCGTCGCGTACTGTCTCCGCGAGGCCGGCATCTCGGGGGCGGAGCTCGACTACGTCGGCTTCTACGACAAGCCGCTGCTCAAGTTCGAGCGCCTCCTCGAGAACTACTGTGGGGTCGCCCCGAAAGGCCTCCGCTCGTTCCTCACCGCGATGCCGATCTGGCTCAAGGAGAAGCTCTTCACCCGCGACGAGATCCGGAAGGCGCTCGGCGGCTACGCGGGCCCCGTGCTGTTCGCCGAGCACCACGAGTCGCACGCGGCGAGCGCCTTTTACCCCTCGCCCTTCGCCGAGGCCGCGGTGCTCACCATGGACGGGGTGGGGGAATGGGCGACGTCGTCCTACGGCGTCGGGCGGGGGAAGGATCTCGAGCTCCTCGCCGAGCTCCACTACCCGCACTCCCTCGGCATGCTCTACTCGGCCTTCACCTACTACACCGGGTTCAAGGTCAACTCGGGCGAGTACAAGGTGATGGGACTCGCACCTTACGGCGAGCCACGCTACGCAGGGCTGATCCTCGACCGGCTCGTGCAGCTGAAGGCCGATGGCTCCTTCAAGCTCAACATGGGCTACTTCAACTACCTCCACGGTCTCACCATGACGAACGGCGCGTTCGACCGGCTCTTCGGCGGCCCGCCGCGCCAGCCCGAGTCTCCCGTCACGCAGCGG
>VBLA01000163.1 GCA_005879245.1 Deltaproteobacteria bacterium | reverse complement strand
GGTCGCCGCGCGCGTGGGGCTGATCCGCACCATGGTGTACACGCACGTGCCGGCGAACGTGTGTCTCGTGCTGGCCGGGATCGTGCCGAGCGCGCCCCTCGCGGTCACGTTCCTGCTCCTGCGAGCCCTGCTCTCGCAGATGGACGTGCCCGCCCGCCAGGCCTACGTCATGGCGGTGGTCCCGCCCGAGGAACGCGCCGCGGCGGCGAGCGTGACGAACGTCCCACGAAGCCTGGCCGCGGCGATTCCACCGCTCCTGACCGGCATGATGCTCGACCGGTCGGCGTTCGGGTGGCCCCTCGTCTGCGGCGGCGTCCTGAAGCTCGTCTACGACCTCCTGCTGCTCGCCCGCTTCCGCAGCGTGCCGCCGCTCCCGGAGGAATGAGCGGCCGTTCCCGTTGACCACCGTTCTCCGTCCCGGATATGGCCAGATGGTCCATGCCACCGCGGACCACGCGCGCCATCGTGCAGACGGGCCCGCGCCGCCTCGAGCTGCGCGAGCTGCCGGTCCCCGACATCGACGACGACAGCGGTCTCCTGCGGATCGAAGCGTGCGGCATCTGCGGAAGCGATGCCGAGCAGTATGCGGGGATCCTCCCCGCCCAGTGGCCGCTCATCCCGGGCCACGAGCCGCTCGGCGTCATCGAGCGGATCGGCGACCGCGCCGCCAAGCTCTGGGGCGTCGACGTCGGCGACCGCGTCGCGGTCGAGGTGCTGATCCCCTGCGGCCACTGCCGCGCCTGCCTCGCCGGCCACTACCAGGTCTGCCGGGGTCGCGGCGGGATGTTCGGCTACTCCTATGTCCCCCTCAGCCGCCCGCCCGCCCTCTGGGGCGCCTACGCCGACTACATGTACCTCGACCCGTGCTCATTGGTGCACCGGATGCGGAAGGACATCCCCGCCAGCCTGGCCGTCCTCTTCAACCCTGTCGGTGCCGGGTTTCGCTGGGCGGTCGAGCTGCCCCACACGGGCCCGGGCGACACCGTGCTCGTCCTCGGTCCGGGGCAACGCGGGCTGGCGAGCGTGGTCGCCGCGCGCGCCGCCGGTGCCGACACGATCATCGTCACGGGGCTCACGCGCGACGCGCAGAAGCTCACACTCGCACGCGAGCTCGGCGCCGACCATGTGATCGACGTCGAGGCGGAGGACGCGCGGCGGCGGGTGAAGGAGCTGACCGCCGGCCGCGGCGCCGACGTGGTGGTCGAGGTCACCGCCAACTCGCCCGTGCCGGTGGCCGAGGCACTCCACTACGTCGCGATCGGTGGGCGGATCGTGCTTGCCGGGGTGAAGGGCTTCAAGCCGGTCCCCGACTTCGTGAGCGACCTCGTCGTCGTGAAGGAGGTGCACATCATCGGCGCCTTCGGCGTGACCGCGCGGGCCTACGAGGCCGCCATCAGGCTGATCGAGAGCGGCCGCGTGCCGCTCGCCAAGATGCACACCCACGACTTCGCGCTCGAGGACGCCGAGCGGGCCATCCAGATGCTCGCCGGGGAGATTCCGGGGGAGCAGAGCATCCACTCCTGTCTCGTACCCGACCGCACCCGGTCCTGAGGAGGACGCGATGACTCCAGAGCTCCATCAGTTCCGCTTTTCCCACTTCAACGAGAAGGCGCGCTGGGCGCTCGACTTCAAGGGTGTACCGCACGTGCGACGCTCGTATCTTCCGGGCCCGCACATGCTTCCCATCACCCGGCTGTCGGGGCAGCGGCAGGTGCCGGTGCTGCGGGTCGGGCGCGAGATCGTGGTCGGCTCGGACCGCATCATCGACTACCTGGAGACCCGCCACCCCGCGCCACGCCTCTACCCACCGAGCGAGGGGGCGCACCGGCGGGCGCTCGAGCTGCAGCAGTGGTTCGACGCGGAGATCGGCCCGACGATCCGGCGCGCGTTCTTCTTCGATTTCCTCGTCGACGGGGACTACGCCGCACGCGCCTTCACGCAGGGACAGGGGATGGCGTTGGCGACCATCTACCGCGCCCTCTTCCCCGTGACCCGCGTCATCATGCGACGGGACATGCAGATCGACGCCGACGGCGCCGCCCGCGGCCGCGATCGCGCGCGCGAGGCGCTCGACCTGATCGCCCGGACGGCCGGTACGGACGGCTATCTCGTCGGCGAGCAATTCAGCGTGGCCGACCTCACCGCCGCGGCGCTACTCTCGCCCACGGTCTTCCCGCCCGAGTGCCCGGCCGGGGTCCCCGAGCCCAGGGCGCCCGGACTCCGTACGTGGCTCGCCCGCTGGGCGGATCATCCCGCCGTCGCCTGGATCAACCGCATCTACGCGCGCCACCGCGGGCGATCGGTGGAGCGCGCCGCCTAGCCTGCTACCGCCCCATCGGCACCGACTCGCGCAGCGGCCCGCCCGACGTCCCCCGGTAGACGTTGAGGGTGTGGCCCTCGATCCAGTCGATCTCGCTGCCGAGCGCGATGGCGGTCGCCGCCGCGAGACCGGGGCCGACGTCGGCGGGCAGGACGCCGTCGTAGATGCGGGGTGACTCGGCGTAAGGAGTCACCCTGACGCGCAGCCAGCCCGTCTCGCTGCCCTTCTCGTCGCGCAGGGCGGCACGGTACGTCCCGCGCACGTCGATGACCGACTGCGCGTTGCGCGACAGCACCGGCGGCCCACCGCCGGTCACCGTGCGCGCGAAGAGGTCGCTGCGAAGGATGGCGTCGCCGGAGGGGCGAAGCGTCAGGCGGATCGCGTTGTCCTCCCAGCTCGGCTCGACCGCCCCGAGGACGGGGGCGCCGGCGCCACCCCCGCTTCGAACCTGGACGGTGGCGGGCGCGGTGAGCGAGAGGTCGGCAACCGTCTGGCCTTCCGAGGTGACCACGAAGCTCGAGGATGTCCCCCAGTGAAACCATCCCGGCACCTCGACCACCCCACCGTGCCCGCCCGGCACACGGTCGAGCACGATCTGGTCGTGCTCCACGTGAGCCGCGAAGTTGACGTCGGGGTCGATCGACACGGGCCGTGACATCCGGAGACAGCCGAGGAGCACGAGGAGGGCGAGGGGCGTCAGGATACGCATCACGACGAGATGCACCCTCCCGGGAAGCAATTCAACACCGCAGGCCATCCGAGGCTGTCGAGGAAAGGGAGCGAAGCCTCTTCCGCTTTCACGTGGGAGGCTTCGCTCCATGCTCATCGACCGCGCGCTACAGATTGGCGCAGTTCGCGACGCAGAACCTGAGGGCGATGCGGCAGGAAAGCTCTGCCTCACTGCAGGCAAACCTGCATAGTTCGAGGTTCGCCTGGGCGGTCGTCAGGCAACCCGCATCCCCCCCGGCCCATATGTTGTCGCCATCAGCTATACGCCCGCACGCCTTCACGTCCGCGCGGTTTACCTTGGCGCACGCCTTGCGGCAGGTCTTCTTGGTTGTTGGCGCTGAACCCACGCACGTCTGTTCCTTCGTCACGCATTTCTTCGCGCATGACACGCCGGCTCCGGCCGCGAAGCAATTGGCAAAGTCAGTCTGGAACTGTGTCGAGCAGGTGCTGCCTTCGGTCCCCGCGTTGAGACAGTCCTTGAAAGCGCTCCTCGCCTGTCGAATGCAGGCAGCGGTGGCGTCGCTGAACGGGTGCGGCAGCAGCGTGGTCGAGGTCGACGTACTGCTCGTGGTGGTGGTCTTCACCGTACTCGTGGTGGTGGGGGTCTGGGCGGCCGCCTGCCCGGCGTGCCCGAAGAGCACGGTTCCCGCCACGATCACGGCCGTCACGACTTTCGATACTCGAAACATCCCAGTCTCCATCTGCGAGCCCCGGTTTTCTCCGGTCACCCGCGACTGTTGTTGTGTTGAAGCCTCTGCGGGCAAGAGGCGGGACGACGAGCGGCGTCGTCCCGCCGTGCCATCTTGCTAGAATTTGACCACTGCATCGAGCTGGACGCGCGAGAGCGTC